>CACZQU010000329.1 GCA_902783305.1 uncultured Lachnospiraceae bacterium
ACACCCGGGCACAGCTCGAAGAGATTCTCGGGAAGCTGGCGGACGAAGAAGCCTACGGCAATATTCTCCGGGCAAAGGGAATCGTTTCCTCCCCGGAGGGAACGTGGATGTATTTCGATATGGTGCCGGAGGAAACCGAAATCCGGGAAGGAGAACCGGACTATGCAGGCCGTTTCTGCGTGATCGGAGCAGAGCTTAAGGAAGATAAGCTTGCAGAGCTCTTTGGCGTATAAGAGGGAGGGATGACAGATGCAGGAACCAGAAGTACCCATCTTCCTGATTGCCGGATTTCTGGAAAGCGGGAAGACCACCTTCCTGCGTTTTACTCTGGATCAGGATTATTTCCGGATCGATGGAAAAACCCTTCTGATCATATGCGAGGAAGGTGAGGAGGAATATGATCTGAAGGCTCTGGCGCGTGCCAACACGGTAGTTGAGGTGATCGGGTCTGAGGATGAGCTGACGACGGCGAAACTGAATACCCTTGCCATGCTTCACAAACCGGACAGGGTCATTATGGAATACAACGGAATGTGGCTCGTCAGCCATTTTGAGGAAATGAAAAAACCGGATGGATGGGGGATCGAACAGCATATTGTCTGCGCTGACGCCAGCACCTTTTCGGTATATCTTCAGAACATGAAGTCCATTTTTATGGATATGGTAAGAAACGCGGATATGGTAATCTTTAACCGGAGCTCTTCCGGGCTTCCCCTTGCCAATTTCAGACGGAGCATCAAAGCGGCGAATCAGGGGTGCGAAGTGGTTTTTGAAGATGAGAGCGGAGAGATCAGTGATATTTTCCAGGATGAAATGCCTTTTGACATCAACGCGGATGTGATTGACATTGCTCCCGAGGATTACGGCATCTGGTTTATTGACGCCACAGATCATCCGGAAACCTATCGCGGGAAGACGGTTCACTTCCAGGCAAGGGTGATGAAGCCCAGGCTTCCCGGAGCCAAGGTTTTCGTCCCTGGCAGAATGGCCATGACCTGCTGTGCAAATGACATGACCTTTCTGGGATATGTCTGCAAGAGCAGCGACGCGCCAAAGCTGAAGCAGGATGAATGGGTGGATGTGACGGCAAAGGTGGAGCTGGAAAGGCGCCCCGAATACGGGATGCAGCCGGGACCGGTTCTGCTGGCGACACAGATTCATCCCTGTACGCCGCTTGCAAATGAAATGGTATACTTTAATTGACAGACTGAGGAATAGGAAATGAAGATTATTGCCGGCCTGGGAAATCCCGGGCGACAGTATGAAAAGACAAGACACAATATGGGCTTTGACACCATTGACCTTCTGGCCGGACGCAGCGGGGTAAGCCTGGGAAGCGTGAAATTCAACGCTTTGTACGGAACCGGGACAGTGGAAGGGGAGAAAGTGGTTTTGATGAAGCCGCTTTCTTATATGAATCTATCCGGCGGACCGATCCGGGAAATGGTGAGCTTTTATAAAGCCGATCCGAAAACGGAATTAATCGTCATCTGTGATGATATTGACCTGGATCCCGGCCGGATCCGTATCCGCCTCCAGGGCAGTGCGGGAGGCCACAATGGACTGAAGGATATCATTTCCATGCTGGGAACGGATTCCTTCATCCGGGTCCGGGTCGGGATAGGCGCAAAGCCTGCCGGCTGGGATCTGGCCGACTATGTCCTCAGCCGCGTTCCTTCTGATCAGACGGAAGTCATTGCGCAGGCCATAGAGGACGCGGCAAGGGCAGTGGAGAAAATCATCTGTGACGGACCAGAAGCCGCGATGAATGAATTTAATCGGAAGAAGCTTTCATGAATACACTTTTAGAACCTCTGAAACAGCTGCCGGAGCTGGAAAAAGCCAGGGATGCCATTGCCCGCGGCGAAAAAAGCATGATATGCGGCTGCCTGGAATCCCAGAAGGCGCATCTTTTGTATGGACTGAATGACTTAAGTTCCTGGAAGCTGGTGCTTTCCCAGGATGAAAAAAGTGCAAAGAGGTTGTACGAGGACTTTCGCTTTTACGACAGGGAGACCTGGCTTTATCCTGCGAAGGACCTCCTTTTTTTTCAGGCAGATACCCGCGGAAAGGTGCTCCTCCAGCAGAGAATGAGGGTAATCAAGGCACTGACCGAAAGAGAAAAAGGGACAGTGGTAGCCAGTATCGATGCCTGCCTTGACTGTCTGGAGAATCTGGAAACCATTCAGGCGGGAATCCTCACGCTTTCTCTGGAGAGTGTCGTTGAGATTCAGGCTCTGAGAATGGCCTTGACCAGAATGGGATATGAGAACGTAGGGCAGGTGGATATGCCCGGACAGTTTTCTGTCCGCGGCGGGATCGTTGACATCTACGCGCTGACGGAGGATAATCCATGGAGAATAGAGCTTTTCGGGGATGAGGTGGATTCCATCCGCAGCTTTGACGCTTCCAGCCAGAGATCTCTGGAGGAACTGGACAGGATCCGGATTTATCCTGCCATTGAAGAAGAAAAGACGGATGGGAAGGTTATCTTTGCGGATTATTTTCCTCCGGAATCATTGATTGTTCTGGATGAGCCGAACCGTCTCCTGGAAACCGGAGCCGGGACAGTAGAGGAATTTCTTTCCAGCTGTGCGCACCGGGAGGAAAAGGGCCAGAAAAATGTCAGACGGGATCAGATCATTTCCTTTGAACATCTGCAGGAAAAGCTGGCAGACCGCAGACTGGTTTCATTCTCTTTCCTGGAGCCCTCCCGGAAGGGATGGGATTTTCAGGAAAGCTTTACCCTGAATGTGAAGCCGGTGAACCGCTACAAAGGAAGCTTTGAATCTCTTTGCGCCGACTTGAAGCAATATAAGACGAAGGGGTACAGGGTACTCCTTCTGTCCGGCTCGAGAACCAGGGCAGAGCGGCTGGCCAGGGATTTACTCCGGGAGGACCTGAACGCCTTCTGGTCCGAAGACATTACCCGGAGTCTGAAGCCGGGAGAAATCATGGTGGCGTATGGCCATTCCCATGGAGGCTTTGAGTATCCCCAGATCCGCTTTTCCCTTATGACGGAATCGGATATTTTCGGGAAGGAGCAGACCCGGAAAAGCCGTAAGCAAAAAGGAAACGGACAGATTGTCCAGAGTCTTAATGACCTTTCCCCGGGAGACTATGTGGTGCATGAGCAGCACGGCCTGGGAATTTATCGCGGAATCGAAAATATCCAGGTGGAGGGCGTCTCGAAGGACTATATCAAAATTGAATACAAAGACGGAGGCGAATTGTGCATTCCGGCCACACAGCTTGACGCTTTGCAGAAATACGCGGATGCCGGTGCTTCCCTGGGGGCAAGAATCAATTCCCTGGGAGGGAAGGAATGGGTAAAGTCCAGGACGAGGGTACAAAAAGCGGTGAAAAACATCGCAAAGGAGCTGGTGGAGCTGTATGCGGCCCGTTCCTGTGAGAATGGATATGTCTGCGGTCCCGATACGGTATGGCAGAGAGAGTTTGAGGAGCTGTTTCCCTATGAAGAGACACCGGATCAGCTGAACGCGATCGAGGATACCAAGCGGGATATGGAAAGCGGCAAGATCATGGACCGTCTGATCTGCGGGGATGTAGGCTACGGAAAAACGGAGATCGCGCTTCGCGCCGCGTTCAAGGAAGTGCAGGAAAGCCGGCAGGTGGTGTACCTGGTGCCCACGACCATCCTTGCCCAGCAGCATTATAATACTTTTGTGGAGAGGATGAAGAATTTTCCCGTCCGGGTGGATCTTCTATGCCGGTTTTCAACGCCAAAACAGCAGAAAAAAACCCTGGAGGATCTGAAAAGGGGGCAGGTGGATGTGCTGATCGGAACACACAGAGTTCTCTCCAGGGATGTGGAGTTCCGGAACCTGGGCCTGCTCATTATTGATGAAGAGCAGAGGTTCGGAGTGACGCACAAGGAAAAGATCAAGCAGCTGAAGAAAAACGTCGATGTACTGACACTGACAGCTACCCCGATTCCCCGGACTCTGCATATGAGCCTGATTGGAATCCGTGATATGAGCCTGCTGGAAGAGCCTCCGATGGACCGGGTGCCGATCCAGACTTACGTCATGGAATATGACGAGGAAACGGTGAGGGAAGCCATCAGCCGGGAGCTTCGCCGGGGCGGACAGGTATATTATGTCTATAACCGTGTGACAAACATCGGTGAAGTTGCAGCCCGCCTGGGCGCGCTGGTTCCGGAAGCCCGGGTTGATTTTGCCCACGGACAGATGAGCGAAAGGGAGCTGGAGCGGGTGATGCTTCAGTTCGTCAATAACGAGCTGGATGTCCTGGTGTCGACGACCATTATTGAAACAGGACTGGATATTTCCAATGTCAATACGATGATTATCCAGGACGCGGACCGTTTCGGCCTGTCTCAGCTTTATCAGCTGAGGGGACGGATCGGGCGCTCCAACCGCACAGCCTATGCCTTTCTGATGTACCGGAAGGACAAGGTGCTGAAGGAAAAAGCGGAGGAACGTCTGTCGGCGATCACATTGTACTCGGATCTGGGAAGCGGGTTCAAGATCGCGATGAGAGACCTGGAGATCCGGGGAGCAGGAGACCTGCTTGGCGCTGAGCAGTCCGGCCATATGGAGACGGTAGGGTATGATCTGTACTGCAAGATGCTCAGCCTTGCCGTGAAGGAGGTAAAGGACGGGATCGAGCCGGAAGGCTTCGACACCACTATTGATATCACTCTGGATGCATATATTCCGGACAGCTATATTCCGAATGAATATCAGAAGCTGGATGCATACAAGCGGATCGCCAGCATTTCCTCCCGGCAGGAGAGCGATGATATGTACGACGAGCTGCTTGACCGGTACGGAAATCCTCCTTCCATGGTCCAGAATCTTCTTTCCATTGCGCTGATCAAAGCAATGGCTCACCAGGCCTACGTGACAGAGATCAAACAGACAGGAGGACAGATCCGCTTCGGCCTGTATGAAAAAGCAAGACTGGACAAAAGCGGATTTGTAAAGATGGTGGAGAAAAACCGGCATCGGCTGCGTTATACAACGTTCAAACAGAAACCAACGCTGATTTATACTCCGTCCGGTAATCTTCTGACGGAAATCATGTCCGTTGTGGTATCCCTGAACAAGCTGGTCGAGCACGAGGGCTGAAGGACGGCAGCATGGTGAAGCCGCCCTCCCCTTCACTCATGGAGAAGGGGGGATTCCGAATGCCGTGGAGCGGCCGGGAATCGGAACACGGGAAGAAACTATGCGCCTGAACAGTGACAAAAGCCTTGCCTAATACGGGGAAAACGATTATACTTAATACTTGCGTGCTGCGCGTTAGAGCGCTCGTGTAACTGACAGGCTCCCGGAAAGGTTGATGATCAGGTATTTCCGGGAGGCCGTGCGGTCTCCGGTAAAGCCTGGAATGATCGGGACTGCAAATATAGACGATGGAGGATAAGATGAAAGGATTTGCAAAGAAAGTGATCACAATCGTACTGGCCGGTTCTCTTTCGGCGGGTCTTCTGACGGGCTGCGGTTCGGACAGGATTGACGGTACGAAAACCGTAGCGACAGTGGATGGGGCAGAGATTCCCCTGGGTGTGCTCAGCCTTACGGCAAGGATGACCCAGGCTTATTATACTTATCTTTATTCCATGTTTGGTTCGTCCATCAGCTGGTCCGGTATGGATGAGGAGAGCGGCCAGACGAACGGCGAGTCCCTGCGGGATTCCATCCTCGAAAATGTGGAGAAACAGTATGTCCTGAAGGCAAAGGCCGGGGATTACGGGATCACTCTCTCCGATGAAGACCAGGAAAAAATCCGGACGGCTGCTGCTGACTTTATCGCGGATAATACCGAAGAGGCGATTGAGGCTCTTGGGGTAAATGAGGATATTGTCGCAGAGTATCTGGAGCTTCAGACCTATCAGACCAGGATCGAGGATCCGGTCAAGGCGGAAGCCGATACCACAGTAGACGAGGATGAAGCACAACAGGCTTCCTTTACGTATCTCTCCATTGAGAAGGATGAGGAGCCGGAGGAAACAGCAGATGAGGCTGAGGAAGCCGCGGCTGAGACTGAGGAAGCGGCAGAAGCGGTGACCGCTGAGGCTGGGGAAGCCGCAGGGGAGACGGAAGAGGCCGCGGAGGCGGTGACTGCTGAGGCTGAGGAAGCCGAGGCACAGACAGAAGAGGCCGCTCAGGCCGCAACCGCTGAGGCTGAGGAAGCCGAGCCACAGACAGAAGAGGCCGTGGAGGCTGCGACAGCTGAGGCCGGGGAAGCAACAGCCGAGACGGAAGAGGCCGCGGAGGCGGTGACCGCTGAGGCTGAGGAAGCAGCGACTGAGGCCGGGGAAGAGGAGGGACCCTCCTACACTGCAGCCGAGAAAGCCCAGATGGTTCTGGACATCATGAAAGCCGATCCGGAAGGAGACTGGACGGATGCTCTGGCAGAGGTTGATGACAGCCTCCATACACGCAGTGACAGCTTTACTTATAAAGATACGGAAGATGAGCATCTGCAGAATACCTTTGATGAAGAGGTCATCACTGTCCTCAGAGAGCTTGCCGAGGGTGAAGTCTATGACGGGATCATCGAAACGGACAGCACGTATTACCTGGTCCGTCTGGATACAATCAATGACGAGGAGGCTACCCAGGAGAAGATCGAGGATGTTCAGGAGGAGCTGAAGGACGAATACTATGAGGAGAAGACCTCTTCATGGGTGGAAGAGGCTCAGATCAAGGTAAACAAGAAAGTGCTGAACACTCTGGAAATCTCTGATTACCATACCTTCACGACGACTCAGGGAGAAGAGGAAGAAGCAGAGACGGACGAAGAAGAGCCTGCAGCTGAGACGGAAACTGAGCTGACGTCCGAAGCAGATGCTTCCGGTGAAGCGGTAACTGAGGCTGAAGAAGAAGCGGTAACTGAGGCAGGGGCAGAATCCGTAACGGAAGCAGCTGCCGAAACGGTTACGGCTGCTGAGTAAGAGGCTGTAAAGGAAAGACTGTAAAAAAACGAAAAAAACCGAAAAAGGCTGAAAAAACGGAAAAAAGCCGAAAAAAGGCTGTATAAAAGACCGGTTTTCTCTTGCCATCCATACCGGAAGACTCTGTTCAGAGGATTCAGGGGTATGGCATGGAGAAAACCGGTCTTTGTTTATCATCTGATGTTCTGCCCGCCGTACTGGCTCCTGGCAGCATAAACCGACAGATTTTTTTCGCTTTTCCGCACCCGGATTAGGAGCAGTGCATAAATAACCTGCACAGATGACGTAGGATAAATTCGTCCAGGCAAGGCGGAGGAATGAGTCGATGCGGGCATCGAC
>CACZQU010000330.1 GCA_902783305.1 uncultured Lachnospiraceae bacterium
CCTCACGCGCGGGGAAGGTTAGACCGTGAATAGTAACAGTTTTTAGCCGTCATGAAATCCCGTTCAGCTTCTGGTACAGGTCTTTTGCATAGCTGTCTGTCATGCCGCTGACAAAATCGGTAACCAGCATCAGGCGCAGATAAAGCTTCTCTCCTTCCGGACAGGATCTGCTGTGAAAATGATAAATCTGCCGGTAATTTTCCGAGATCAGATCAACCATCTTTCCCTCCATCATCCCCAGCGGTTCATCGGAATCATAATTGATCACCGCGGGGACGAACCGGTCCATAAGGAAGTTCAGGATCGTAAAGGCGGAAACCTCCATGGAGAGAATCGGTTTCGTATGAAACGCGTACCGGAAGGCAATGTCTCCCAGCGCCTGAATGACCCAGTCGCCATAGGTATGGTAAAACAGATCATGCTCATATGCCCCGTTCATGATCCGTTCATAATTTGATGTGAAACCATAGGTTGCGCAATAAAGCAGAGAACTTTGCAGACGGACAAGGAAATTCTGGGCCGCGTAAAAACCCGGATTCGTCAGATTCATCCGTACCGCCTTCTGGTACTGATGATCCAGCATGGCCAGCGGATCCAGTCTCTCCAGATCCACCGTTTTGTGGTTTTTTACGGCTTCCTCTCTGGCTGCCTTCAGCTCCCGGATAAAGATATCATAGGTCAGGCATCCTTTTTTGAAGGCGTCCTCGATATCTGCGGTCCGGTAGGCAATATCATCCGCGGCCTCCAGAATGAAGGTCAGTGGATGTCGTACATTCAGTGTTCCGCAGGCCTTTGCGATCTGACGGTAAAGATCCTGTTCGGCATAGAAATAGCCCATTTTTTTCTCGCTGATCCGTCCGCCTGCCGGATTCATTCTGACCGAGCTCACCGGATATTTGATGATCGTATTCAGCAAGGCGAAGGTCAGGTTCATTCCGTTTTCATTGACCAGGAAATGCAGCTTTGTCACCTGCCGCAGAGCCTGCGCGTTTCCTTCAAAGTGAATCAGATCCAGCATCATCTGACTGGTCAGATAATCCGCCACCGGCTTACCCTTGAAGTGGAGCAGCCGCATCCTCCTGCGAAACCAGTCCCGGATCGCTTCCTCTCCGAAATGGCCGAAGGGTGGATTCCCGATATCGTGAATCAGGCCTGCGCACATCAGGATATCCCCGATATCCTCCTTCATCGAAATGGTAAAGTCCTTGTCTGTTCCATTGTCCAGAATATACCGGGCGATATTCTGTCCCAGCGATTTTGCGAAGGAGGAAACCTCCAGCGAATGAGTCAGTCTCGTCCGGATGAAATCGCTCTTATCCAGGGCAAATACCTGTGTCTTGTCCTGCAGACGCCGAAAGGAAGAGCTTCCGATAATCCGGTGATAGTCCTTTTCAAATTCGTTTCGCAGATCTCCCGTGCTTTTTGCCGCATTCTCATAGGTTGCGTACCGGTTCGCACACAGAAGTCTGTTCCACTCCATCCGCATCAGTTGATTCCCAGGAACCGTCTTACGGCATCCGGCATCTGAGGAGGATCCACCACGGTGTCATGGAGAACCGGCGCAGACCGGATCAGTTCCACAGCACGGGGAATCGGAACCTGGCTGACGGCAGAAAGCTCATCTGCGAGGGCAAAGTCATCCTTCCCCTCGGTTTCAAAGCCAAGGGCAGACATTACGCTTCTGGTAAATTTGAAGGGACTGGCTGTGGAAGCAATCACATTGACTCTGGGATCCGATGTCCCGGAGAGATATTTTTTCAGTACGCCTGCCGCTACCGCGGTATGAGGATCAAGCACATAGCGGCTTTTCCGGAAGCAATCCGCAATCGTCCGGGCTGTTTCCGCCTCGCTGAGATAGTATCCGCTGAAATCCGCAAGACCTTGCCGCATTTCAGAAGATATCTCATAACAGCCCTCCTCAGAGAGCATTCCCATAAGCCGTGAGCATTTTTCCGGGTCTTCCCCCGCAATCCGGTAAATCAGTCTTTCCAGGTTGCTGGAGATCAGAATGTCCATCGACGGAGAGCTGGTCAGGATAAAGTCCCGGTTTCTGTCATAGACTCCTGTCCGGAAGAAATCATAAAGGACCTTATTTTCATTGGACGCACAGATCAGCCGGTGAACCGGCAGTCCCATGTTTTTTGCGTAATACGCAGCCAGAATATTCCCGAAGTTTCCGGTGGGAACGGTGATGTTGATTTCCTCTCCTTCCCTGATCCTTCCCTGCTTCAGAAGGCAGGCATATGCATAGACATAATAGACGATCTGAGGGACAAGCCTCCCAATGTTGATGGAGTTCGCCGAGGAAAGCTGAAAGCCTTTCCTGTCGAGTTCCCGGGAAAAGGCCCTGTCGCCAAACATCTTTTTTACCGCGGTCTGGGCGTCGTCAAAATTCCCGGTAATCCCAACGACACAGGTATTCTCCCCCTCCTGCGTCACCATCTGCTTTTCCTGGATCGGACTAACCCCGTATTTCGGATAAAAAACAACGATCCTGGTTCCAGGCACGCCGGCGAAACCAGCCAGTGCCGCTTTTCCTGTATCACCAGAGGTCGCAGTCAGAATTACGATTTCGTTCTCGGTCCGGTTTTTCCTTGCAGCTGTCGTCATCAGATAAGGAAGAATCGAAAGAGCCATATCTTTAAACGCTATGGTCGGACCATGGAAAAGCTCAAGGAAATATGCCCCATCCGCCTCATGTACAGGGGCAATCACCGGAGTGTCGAATTTCCCGTCATAGGCTTTTGTAATACAATCCTTCAATTCTTCTTCTGTAAAATCGGTCAGGTACAGTCTCATTACCTCATAGGCCATTTCCTGGTAACTCATCTGTGCCAGTTCACTGAAGCTTTTTTCCAGCCGGGGGATCCGCTCAGGAACAAACAATCCGCCATTGTCCGGGATTCCTTTCAGAACAGCCTTTGAAGCGGTGACAGGAGCCGTACCGCCGCGGGTGCTATTGTACATCATATCCATGGAAATCACACCTTTCCGAAATAATCTATAAATGGTTGCAGTGCAAAGGTTACTACTCTCGGAACAACTGTAAAGCCACGCGGGTGGAAGGTCAGACAGTGAGTAGTAACATGTAAAATGACTCCAACGGATTGTTCCGCGCTTCGCGCTCCCCGGGTCCTGAAGTCATAAGTTCAAAGCAAAAGTCATAAAAAACAGTAACAGACTTTTTCTGTCCGAAACGATTATTGTCGTCTTAAGGAGCTTCATTTTGCGGGAATTATAACACCCGGTCAGTGAAAATGCAACGGAGTCTTGCATCCGTAACCGGGATAGTGTAAAATGCTTTCCGGTTTTGCACACGAAGAAGGATTTACCGCGGCGGTAGTCCCTGAATCTGTTTCTCCAGTAAGAGAGACTTCGTGATGCATGTATACTCATCATTTATGGAGGAAGAATAAATGAAAAACCGGAAAATCTACTGTCTCAACAATATCAGCGAAACGGGAACATCCCATTTCAGAAGCG
>CACZQU010000331.1 GCA_902783305.1 uncultured Lachnospiraceae bacterium
AACCAGGTCGTGATCGAGACCGACGGAAAACTCATGAGCGGCCGGGACGTTGCCATCGCAGCCATTCTGGGAGCGGAGGAATTCGGCTTTGCCACAGCGCCGCTGATCACCATGGGATGTGTCATGATGCGGGTCTGCCAGTCCGACACCTGCCCCATGGGGGTCGCCACCCAGAACCCGGCTCTGCGCAAAAGATTTTCCGGCAAACCGGAGTACGTGGAAAATTTCATGCGCTTTATCGCCAGGCAGCTGCGGGAGATTATGGCCTCGCTGGGGGTAAGGTCTGTGGACGAGCTTGTGGGGAGAACCGATTTCCTGAAGGTCAGGGGAGACCTCTCCTTAAGACAAAGCCGTCTGGATCTGTCGGGAATCCTGTTTGACATGTCGGGAACGGACCGGGAAAAGTCCTTTTTCCATCCTGCGTACCGGCACGATTTCAAGCTGGAAAATACCAAGGACGAATCCGTTCTGATCGCGTCTGCCGAGGTTCGGAAATCCATTGAAACCGGGGAGAAGTCGGAGCTTGACGTTGAGGTCGGCAATACGGACAGGACCTTCGGAACGCTGCTTGGAGAAATGATCACCCGGCGCCATCCGGAGGGTCTTGATGATGACACCATCCGGGTCCGGTGCACAGGCTCGGGCGGGCAGAGCTTCGGCGCGTTTATCCCCAGAGGACTGACGCTTGAGCTCACGGGTGATTCCAATGATTATTTTGGTAAAGGACTCTCCGGCGGGAAGCTGGTCATCCGTTCTCCCAGGGAAGCCGCATATGATCCCCGGGAAAACGTGATCATCGGCAATGTGGCTCTGTACGGCGCGACATCCGGGGAAGCCTATATCGCAGGAATGGCCGGTGAACGCTTCTGTATCCGGAATTCCGGTGCCGTCTGCGTGGTGGAGGGTGTCGGTGAGCATGGATGCGAATATATGACGGGAGGCTGTGTGGTCGTCCTGGGATCCGTCGGAAAGAATTTTGCGGCAGGCATGAGCGGTGGAATTGCCTATGTCCTCGATGAGGAGAACCGGCTGTACAGAAATCTGAATAAAGAGCTGGTTCTGATGGAAAACGTGGAGACGAAGACGGACCGTGCCCAGCTTCGGAGGATCATTGAGGCACATGTGAATCATACCGGTTCGCAGAAAGGTCAGGAGATCCTGGAGCACTTCGGGAGCTATGTTCCCCGCTTTAAGAAGATTATTCCGGCAGATTACAAGGAGATCCTGAGGCTGACCGCCGAAAGCGAGGAGCGGGGTGCGGATTCCGAAGAAGCGAAAATCGAAGCCTTCAGGCTGTTCGTTGGAGGTGATGAATAGATGATCTTAGTGACAGGGTCATCCCTTTATCGATACGGGCAGAGCCAGCAGCTGTCGGAACATGCGAAGCATGTGACATACAGATGCGGCATCCGACAGCATTCGACTTAAGATAATCCTACGTTTACAGAGGAGAAAAAGGAAAAGTAAGGAAAGATTGCCGGAGGTATATCATGGGTAAGACAACTGGTTTTCTGGAATATGACCGTAAAGACGGTCCTGTCAGGGATGAGCAGCACAGAACACAGGATTTCCTGGAATTCCATCTGCCGCTTTCCCTTCCCGCGCAGCAGATACAGGCATCCAGATGCATGGACTGCGGTGTTCCTTTCTGCCAGGGCGGGGTGATGATCGCGGGAATGGCATCCGGATGCCCGCTTCACAATCTGGTTCCGGAGGTAAATGACCTGGTTTATCAGGGGCGGATGGAGCAGGCCTACCGGAGGCTCTCCATCACACATAGCTTTCCTGAGTTTACCTGCCGCGTATGCCCTGCCCTGTGTGAAGCTGCCTGTACCTGCGGGCTGCACGACGCTCCGGTATCCACTAAGGAAAATGAAAAAGCGGTGATCGAATATGCCTTTGCCCACGATCTGGTGGAGGAGGAAACCTCCCCGGTGAGAACCGGGAAAAAAGTAGCCATAGTCGGAAGCGGCCCCAGCGGACTGGCAGCGGCACAGCTGCTGAACCGGAGAGGGCATGAGGTTACGGTCTATGAGCGAAAGGACCGGATCGGAGGTCTTTTGCGGTATGGTATCCCGAATATGAAGCTGGATAAAACGGTCATCGACAGGCGTATTGCCCTGATGGAGCAGGCTGGCGTCCGGTTTGTGACAGGAATCGATGTCGGAAAGGACATCAGGGCATCTGAGCTGGAAAAGGAATACGACGGCATTATCCTGGCCTGCGGCGCTTCCAATCCCAGAGATATCCAGGTTCCGGGAAGGGACGCAAAAGGCATCTGTTTCGCGGTAGATTTTCTGGGAACCGTGACGAAACGGCTGCTTGACGGAGAATTATCGCTGCCTCAGGATCTTACTGAAGGAGCGGAAGAGAAAGCCGGTAAGCGCAAAGCAGGCGGCAGATCAGAGAAACTGCCCCGCTGGTTTATAGAAGAGCCGCCCGAAAAGCTGGTTTATGGTAAGGATGTGATCGTGATCGGCGGCGGTGATACGGGCAACGACTGTGTCGGGACCTGTATCCGGCTCGGGGCGA
>CACZQU010000332.1 GCA_902783305.1 uncultured Lachnospiraceae bacterium
GAATAATTCATTTCGTCCTTCAGGACCTCCTGATACAAAAACGTAATAAAATTGAACAGGTTCTTTAAGATTTTCAGGTTATAATATGTCTTTCCATGAGCACTCCAAAAAAACAATACCCGTGCTGGCATTAAAGGAGGAACAGAAGATTGGATCATGAGATCAGTTTAAACACCGGGACAAGGATGCCGATTCTCGGCCTGGGTGTATATAAGATATCGGAGCAGGAAGCGGAAACGGCTGTTCTCACCGCAATCAGGGAAGGATACCGTCTGATCGATACCGCGCCAGTCTATAAAAACGAAGAATGGATCGGTAAGGCAATCGAAAAAAGCCCTGTGCCCCGCAGCAAACTGTTTATTACAAGCAAGATCTGGAATACCGCCCAGCGCATGGGGGATATCGACGGCGCATTGAAGCGGAGCCTTGAGCGGCTGCGGCTGGATTATGTAGACCTGTACCTGATCCACTGGCCGGTTCCGGGCTGTTATCTGGGAACCTACAAGGAAATGGAAAAGCTTCTGAGCTCCGGCAGAACAAAGGCAATCGGGGTAAGCAATTTCGGTATCCATCAGCTGGATGAGTTAAAGAGCATCTCCGGGATCGTCCCGGCTGTCAATCAGATCGAGGTTCATCCTCTGTGCTTTCCCCACCGCCTGATCGAATACTGTCTTTCCAGCAATATCGCTGTCCAGGCTTACGCTCCCTTAGCCCGGGGCGCTTACCTTGACAATGACATCGTGTGCGTTCTGGCGACGAAATATGCCAGAACACCGGCTCAGATCGGGCTTCGCTGGGCTGTACAGAAAGGCTTTGGCGTAATTCCCAAGTCTTCCCGTCCGGAAAGAATCGCCGTCAACTCTGACCTGTGGAGCTTTGAACTCGAGCCCTCAGAGATGAGCCTGCTGGACCAGCTGAACGAAAATCTCCATACCTCCGGAATGCCGGAGGATCTGAAGGATATTCTGAAATGGGACGACACGGGAATTATCGTGCCATAACCCTCTGAAACATTGAGTCAGCCCCAGATCCTCGTAAATCAACATGGATCTGGGGCTGAAGCTTTCCTCTCATCTGTAAACGAAGGTTTATATCTGACCAGGATAAACGCATCCTCCATAACCCCAACGGGTGAAGGAAGAATGCGTTTTCCCGGATATCTGACATAAATCCTTTTCAGCTGCTCCCGGATCCCGCCGTTTCAAGGCTTCCGGCTCACCAGGGAAGCAGAGGGGTCTCCACCTTGGGATCTCTGATCATCAGATCACGAACAGCATCCCTGGCACTTTTCCCCTCGAAAAGGATCCTGTTTACTTCAAAGACGATCGGCATTTCCACCTGATACTTGTCAGCAAGCTGTCTGGCGGCTTTGGCGCTGTAAACCCCCTCCACCACCATCTGTACCTCATCCATTGCTTCTTTCATCGTCTTTCCCTGCCCCATCAGAAAACCGGCTTTCCGGTTCCGGCTGTGAACGCTGGCACAGGTGACGATAAGGTCGCCGATGCCGGAGAGTCCATAGAAGGTCTCTCTTTTCGCTCCCATCCGGATACCAAGGCGGGTGATCTCGGCAATTCCCCGGGTAATCAAGGCAGCTTTGGTGTTATCTCCATACCCCAGTCCATCAGCCATACCGGAGGCCAGGGCGATCACGTTTTTCAGCGACCCTCCCAGCTCCACGCCCAGAGTATCCGGAGTCGTATATACCCGGAAAACAGGGCTGAGGAAGATTTTCTGCAGATACAGCGCCACGTCCTTCTCTTTCGCGCTGATCACACAGGTCGTCGGAATAGCCCGGCTGACCTCCTCCGCGTGGCTGGGTCCGGAAAGAACCGCCGGACGGCACTGAGGAATTTCCTGGGCAATGATCTGGCTTAACGTCATCAGCGTGGATTCCTCTATTCCCTTCGCCACGTCAACGATGATCTGATCCTGGCGGATGAAAGAGGATACTGCCCGGGCAGTGCTCCTGACAAAGGGAGACGGAACCGCCATCACGACGATATCCGGTGTGCGAAGCGCTTCCCCGCAGTTTCCGGTAACCGCGATCTCGTCAGGCAGCTCTATACCCGGAAGCTTTCCCGGGCTCCTTCTGGTCTCGGTTAACATCTTCACTTCATCGGGCAAAGCGGACCAAAGTGTCACCTGGTGGCCATTCGTATGAAGCAGAATGGCGAGCGCCATTCCCCAGCTGCCGGCTCCCAGTACAGTGATTTCAGCCATATCGGACTCCTTTCCTATGTACATTTCTGCTGTTCAGCCAGGCTGAACCTTCCCGGATTCATTTTTCTTCCTGTCTGTGCCTGCTGCCCAGATAAGTTTTTCGCTCTGTACCATTCAGCAGTCTCTGGATGTTTCCTCTGTGCTTCCAGATCGTCAGACAGGCCAGCAGCGCCATAATCCCATCCATTTCGACGGTATGACGCAGATCCATTCCGTAATACCCTGCCGCGCCAAAAACCGTTACCAGGAGGAAAGCGGCAATATAAGCACAAATTGACCCAAGAGAAACATAATGAGTGGTAAAAAGGATGACAAGGAACAACGCAAAGCAGCTAAGCCCGATTCTCCAGTCGACCGCAAGAAACATCCCAAGGGTCGATGCAATACCCTTTCCTCCCCGGAAATTCATGTAGAACGGATAATTATGGCCAAGAATGCAGCCCGCACCGGTATACATTTCCAGCAGCGGCAAAAGATCCCCGGCCCGGGAGGAAAACAGCAGCTTTACTGCCGTTACCGCCAGAAGACATTTGAGGACATCCCCGGCAAGAGCCGCAAGCCCGGCCTTCAGTCCGAAGGTCCTGAGGGTATTGGTCGTTCCCGCGTTCCCGCTCCCCACATTCCGGATGTCCATATGGTGAAGCTTACCGATAATAAATGACGTCTGAAACAATCCAAACACATAACCAATCAGGAGGCATAAAAGCCGATAACCAATCATCATTATTCTTTCTCCTTGCGTTCACGGATGATAAACTTGAGCGAGGTTCCCCCAAATCCAAAGGTATCGCGGATTTTGTTCTCCAGATATCTGGTATACGAGAAATGCATCAGTTTTTTTTCATTGACAAACAGAACAAATGTGGGTGGCTTCACTGCCACCTGCGTCATATAAAAAATCTTGAGCCTGCGCCCTTTGTCTGAGGGAGGCTGCTGCAAGGCAACGGCTTCTGCAAGGATTTCATTCAGAACTCCTGTCTGAACTCTCAGGTTCTGGTTCGCGATCACCGTGTCCACGGTCTCGAAGAGCCGGTTTATCCTCTGCCCGGTTTTTGCGGACAGGAAGACGATCTCTGCATAGGGCATGAAGGAAAGCACCTGCCGGATTTTTTCGGTGTAACGATAAATCGTCTTGTCATCCTTCTCGACAGCATCCCATTTGTTGACCGCAATTACGATTCCTTTTCCCTTCTCATGGGCTATTCCGGCGATACGGGCATCCTGTTCGCTGACACCCTCTGCCGCGTCGATCATGATAACGGCGATATCTGCCCTGTCTACTGCTGTCACTGTGCGAAGGACAGAATACCGCTCGATCTCTTCTTTGATTTTCGCCTGGCGGCGGAGCCCGGCCGTGTCAATAAAGACATATTCCCTGCCGTTATAAAGCACCCGGGTATCTACCGCGTCCCGCGTCGTTCCGGCAATGTCGGAAACCAGGAGACGGTTTTCCCCAAGAATCTTATTGATCAGGGAGGATTTTCCCACATTCGGTTTTCCGACAATGGCGATCCGCGGAAGATCGTCCTCTTCCTCAGAGGGCTCAGGCACAGGGAGCATTCCGGTCAGAATATCCAGCATGTCTCCCAGACTTTGCATATTGGCAGAGGAGATCGGAACCGGTTCACCGATTCCGAGGTTATAAAATTCATAAACATCCATCTCAAATTTACGGATGCTGTCTACCTTGTTCACCACCAGAAGCACCGGTTTCTGGCTTTTGCGGAGCATATCCGCTACTTTGTCATCCGCGTCCACCACTCCCTGACGCACATCCGTCATAAAAAGAATGACATCCGCCATATCGATGGCCATCATCGCCTGTTCTCTCATCTGGGAAAGGATCACGTCCTTTGCGTCCGGCTCGATTCCTCCGGTATCGATCAGGGTAAAAGACCGGTCCAGCCAGGTGACATCCGCGTAGATTCTGTCTCTCGTCACCCCCGGGGTATCCTCGACAATGGCAATCCTGCTTCCCGCAAGAGCATTGAAGAGCGTCGATTTCCCCACGTTAGGCCTTCCTACGATGGCTACCACTGGTTTGCTCATAGCTTTGTCTCCTTTTTCTGTCGGTTTCCCTCTCTGCCGCCGGTTTCACGCTCAAAGCAGCCTCCAGCAGCCGATCTCCGCCCCGGTCCACTACCCGGACCCGGGTCCCAAGCTCCTGCTCTACGAAAGATACCGTGATGTCATCCAGAAATACATCCTCCTGGCTTCGAAGCATATTGCAAGGTACAAGCAGCTCCTCGCCCAGATCCTTACCCTTTAACTGAGCAATCAGGTCCTGTCCGGTGATCAGTCCGGAAACCGTGATTCTCTCGCCGAAAAACCGGTTTTCAATCCCCTCCACGAAGATCTCTACCCCGGGAAACCGTTCCCGCATGCGCTCCATCAGCTTTTCGATCACAGGAGCAGCAAGCAGTCCGGTAGCTATGGTTTTGCGGATCTTTCTGTCATCCGCCTTTCTTCCGGCAAGTGCTTTTGTAAATTCTTCCTCCTGCAGGCGAAGCATCCCGACCCCGTTTTCAAGCTGCGGATATCCGTCATAGGATTCCTCATCCGGCAGAGGTTCCCCCGCCATCAGATACCATTCGTCGGAGGCGTGAACAAAGTTCAACCCGCTTAGGGCTTTCATCTTCTGCTGCCAGATCCGGACCTGCCGGATCAGCTCCTTCGCGTCCTGTCTGTCAAACGGTTCAAGAGGATATAGTCCCTCACGGTATTTTGTAAGTCCCACAGGAACAATGGAAAGACTTTTCAGTACCGGAGCATATCCGGAGAGATCCCGTATGGTTCTCTCCAGCTCCGCCCCGTCATTGATCCCCTTGCAAAGAACGATCTGACCATTCATGGTAATCCCGGCTTCATATAGTCTTCGGGCAATTTTCAGGGCCCGGCCGGCAAAACGGTTGTGGAGCATCCGGCACCGAAGCTCCGGATTGGTGGTATGAAAGGAAATATTGACCGGCTCCAGATGAAACCGGATCATCCGTTCCACATCATGATCATGTAAATTGGTCAGCGTAATATAATTGCCCTGGAGAAAGGATAACCGGGAATCATCATCCTTGAAGTACAAGGTTTCCCTCATCCCCGGCGGCATCTGGTCAATGAAACAGAATAAGCAGCGGTTGGAGCAGGAGCGGTAATCATCCATCAGTCCGGAAGCGAATTCGATGCCGAGATCCTCCTCGTATTCCTTTTCGATCTCCAGCTCCCAGACCTCGCCGTCCGGTTTCTCGATTTCCACAGTAATAAGCTCGTCATTCATCAGATAACGATAGTCAAAAACGTCCTCGACCTGCATTCCGTTGATGGTAAGCAGGCTGTCCCCGGCTTCGAGCTCAAGCTCTCCGGCGATACTGCCCTCCAGTACTCTGGTAATCACATGTTTTTTTTGCGCCATTCAAGGACAGCTCCCTTCTGTCAGGATTTGTACAGGACAATGCCAGGAAGGAAATGATCCGCCTTCCCGCTGCCATTGTGCTTCGCCCGGCGTTCCATACGGTTAACCGTGAACAGTAACACTATAACATGTTTTCAGGAAAAATCAATTGCAACCTCCTTGACGCTCAGGCGTACTAATGGTATAAGTTATATGGGAATCGGATTTTTCCGATGATCCCGGAAGACGTTATCATCAGGAACCTATGCCAGATTCTGGCGGATCTGCATGGCTTTTCATCTGTTGTTTACGGAACCGCCTGCAAGGAGGAAAACATGGCAAACGTAGATTTACTGGCCAAGTCTACCCCATCCGCTCCGATCAAGATTGCCGCTTTGGAAGGCTGTATCGATCTTGCCCGGGAGGTGGATAAGAAGCTTGTGAAATACAGGAGGCATCTTGTCACCCGCAAAAAATTGGGCAACATCCCTCAGGGATATTGTGACTCCACCTTTCTGGTTGAGACAGAATGCACAAGATTCGGAACAGGCGAGGGCAAGGGCTATATCAAAGAGTCTGTCCGTGGCTGTGATCTTTTCATCATGGTGGACATCACGAATTATAGTCTCACGTATACCGTCTGCGGCAAAACAAATCACATGTCTCCGGACAACCACTTTCAGGATCTGAAACGGATCATTTCTGCCGCAATGGGAAAAGCCCACAGGATCAATGTCATTATGCCTTTTCTCTATGAGGGAAGGCAGCACCGGCGCTCCAAAAGAGAGTCTCTGGACTGCGCGGTCGCGCTGCGGGAGCTGGGGCAGATGGGAGTGTCCAATCTGATTACCTTCGATGCCCATGATCCCCGGGTGCAGAATTCCATTCCGCTGACCGGTTTTGACAACTATTATCCCACCTACCAGTTTCTCAAGGCACTGGTGAACCATGTTCCTGATTTCCACGTGGACAACGATCATCTCATGATCATCAGTCCTGACGAGGGAGCAATGTCCCGTGCCGTTTACTTCTCTACCATGCTCGGCGTCGATATGGGTATGTTTTACAAGCGGAGGGACTATTCCACCGTCATCGGCGGAAAGAATCCCATTGTCGCCCACGAATTCCTGGGAGACTCCGTGGAGGGGAAAGACGTCGTGATCATTGACGATATGATTTCCTCCGGAGAAAGCATGCTCGATGTCGCCATGCAGCTCAAAAAGAGAAATGCCGGACGGGTTTTTATCTGCTGCACCTATGGACTTTTTACCGATGGTCTTCAGAAGTTCGATGAATATTATGAGAAGGGCTGGATCAATAAGGTCATCACCACCAACCTTAACTACCGGATTCCGGAGCTTCTGACGCGTCCCTATTATATCGAAGCCAATATGAGCAAATATCTTGCCAGTATCATCGACATCATCAACCATGACGTTTCGGTGGAGAAGGTCCGCTCCTCCAATGAAAAGATCATGCAGCTGATGAAGCTCGTCAGGCAATGATTCCTTCCGCCTCACCAGGAAAACACGCGGTCAGTCCCTGGTATCCTTTATCCCGATGAAGGATGCCAGGGTTCCCCTTCGCCCTCCGGTTGCCCTGTGGGAAAAGAGAAAATCCGGATTGCAGCAGGTGCAAAGCTCCGGAAGGATAATATTCTCTTCCCTGAGTCCTGCTTCCAGAAGGATTCTCCGGTTCATCTCCCATAAATCCAGCTGGTATTTCCCCTCTTTTTTCCCTTCTGTATACAGCTTCAGCTCCCGGCCTCTTCCTCCGAATGCCTTTTCCGTTTCTTCGATGACATCTGTGCTTACCTCATAGCAATCCGCACAGATCGATGGTCCGATTGCCGCAACGATATTCTCAGGCCGGCACTGCCAGAGCTTCTCCATCGTTCTGACGACTTCCCGCCCGATCTTTGCAACGGTACCTCTCCATCCGGAATGTGCCGCGCCGACGCAATGGAGCACCGGATCGGCAAACAGAATCGGAACACAGTCCGCCGTCATGATCTCCAGCACTATCCCACAGTCCTTTGTCACCATGGCATCTGCCTTCTCCTTCACCGGCTTCGTCACGCCGCTTCCCGCATCCTGTCCCGTTACTTCCACAACCCTGGAAGAGTGGATCTGGGAAAACGCAATTGCCTGATCCGGCTCAAATCCGATCGCGTTTCCGATTCGAAGATAATTCTCACGCACATTTTCCGGCAGATCGCCGTTCCCCCGGCTCAGGTTCATCGAACGATGGATTCCCGTACTGACCCCGCCCTCTCTGGTGGAGAATCCGTGAATCAGCCAGTCCCAGTCCTCCCATCTCCTCTGAACCGTATAAATGACATTCCCTGATTTTCTCAGAATCATTTCTCCCGGCCCGCCATTTTTCCACCGGATCAACGGAAAATCATTCTCCATACTTTTTCTCCTTCTCTTCCTTCTCCTGTTGCGGTCTTATTCGTTACCCAGCTTTCTGAAGAAATCCCTGGCAATCCAGATCTAAAGGTTATTGATCCATTACCCCCTCAGCCTGCCGGAGGGTTCGCCGGCAAAGAATCGTCATGGAGGACCTTGAATGATGAATCAATCGCAGAAAATCAATAAAAGAAAGGTCGGTGCCTTCTATGAGCAGGCCGCCGCACAGCATCTGATGGAAAACGGCCTCATCATTGTCGAAAAAAACTACCGCTGCTCTGTCGGGGAAATCGATATCATCGCACTGGACCGGGATACTCTCGTATTTGTGGAGGTGAAATACCGCAAGACCACATGGTCAGGCGGCGCCCTGGCTTCGGTCAATCAGACAAAGCAAAGAACGATCAGCAAAACGGCCATGATCTATCTGCTTTCTCACGGCTGGTATCCGGATTATCCCTGCCGCTTCGATGTCATCGGCTTTAACGGGGATACCCTGCTCTGGATCCGGAATGCATTTGATACCCGGTTCAACTGAAATGGGTGATAAATGATCTCCTGTGCACAGGACAAGGCCCATATTTCTTCAGAGCCGCTATATGAGATGCCGATCCATATCCTTTGTTGGCGGCAAAACCATACTCCGGATATTCCCGGTCCAGCTCTTCCATCATCCGATCCCTGGTTACTTTGGCGATAATGCTTGCTCCCGCGATGCAATAGCATTTTGCGTCTCCCTTGACGACAGGAACCTGGGGAATCCCGATTCCGGGAATGCGGACAGCGTCATTGAGCAGCACACCCGGCTCCACGGTAAGGGAACAGACGGCCTGTTTCATGGCTTCATATGTCGCCTGCAGGATATTGATCTCATCGATTCTCTCCGGAAAAATGATTCCCACACCAAAGCTGACGGCATCATGAGTGATCTGTTTGTAAAGCTCTTCTCTTTTTCCGGCGCTAAGCTTTTTGGAATCATTGACATACAGGATCTGACTGTCCTGGGGAAGGATCAGGGCACAGGCAACCACCGGTCCTGCCAGCGGTCCCCTTCCGGCTTCATCTATACCGCAGACCAGTCCCATCTTCCCATATTCCCTCTCCATCGTTTTCATCTGCCGGATCCGGTCCTTCTCATCGGAAAGCTTTCGCATTCCGGACTGCGCAGCCCTGACAAGAGCTTTGACTCCTGCTCTCTCATCTGAACCATAACGGGAGCACAGCATGACAAGCTCATCGCCGCAGGAAGAACGAAACTTTTCCTTAATCTGGCTTATCGTCTCCATCCGTTCTCCTTCCCCTCTCACCGTCCGGTGTCTCCAGGGTGATTCTGCCCAGCCTTCCGGACCGGAAATCGTCCAGAATCAGTCTGGCCGCTTTTTCCTCATCAATCTGGTCCCCCTTTTTCAGGCATCCTCTAGAACGGGCGGTTTTCTCAAGGATCGCCATCTCGTCTCCCGTCTCCTCCACCTGGTACCTGGCATAAAGGACTCCAGGGTAAGAGGCCTGAAGGAACCGGATTAACTGCAGGGAGAGCTCTTCCAGATTCAGAATCTGGTCATTGACAGCTCCGGTCATGGACAAGCGCTCTCCCACCATGGAATCCTCAAACTTCGGCCACAGAATCCCCGGAGTATCCAGCAGTTCCACCTCTTTGTTGAGGCGGATCCACTGCTTTCCCTTTGTCACGCCCGGCTTATCTCCTGTTCTGGTACATGCTTTACCCGCAAACGAATTGATAAAAGTGGATTTTCCCACATTCGGAATTCCCGTCACCATCGCCCGCACCGGACGGTTCCTGATCCCTCTGGCAAGGTCCCTGGCGGTTTTCTGTGCGGAAAGCTTTCGGATCAGGGAATTCACCTCTTTCATCCCGGATTTGTTCCGCGAGTCCAGAAGAGCAACCTGAAGCCCCCGCTCCTGAAAATATGCCTTCCATTCCGCATTGATTTTTTCATCCGCCAGATCTGCTTTGTTCATCACCATCAGACGGAGCTTGTTTTTTCCCAGGGCATCGATATCCGGATTGCGGCTGGAGAGGGGAGCCCTTGCATCCGTCAACTCAATCAGGAGATCGATCAGCTTCAGATCCTCCTGCATCTGCCTTTTTGCCTTGGTCATATGCCCGGGATACCATTGTATATTCATCCTGCCAGTCCTCTTTTTTCTTTCGGATAAACCTGAAACCACAGCTTTCCCGCAATATATTTTTTTCGGACCTTGCCGATATCGCTGTATCTGCTGTCATCGCTGTTGTTTCGGTTGTCTCCCAGAACAAAATATTCTTCTTCGTCCATCGTGATGCCTCCGGATGCCAGACCGGGATTGTTGATAATCGGATAGCTGGCATTCTCCTGGTAAAGAATTTCATTGATATAGATTCTTCCGTTGGAGATCCGGACGGTTTCCCCGGGCAGGCCGATCACCCGGCTGATATGAAGAGCCGCATCATCGCTTCCGTTTGTGCGGAACACAATAATATCTCCTCGCTGAGGCTCTGTGAAATGATAGATCAGCTGATTCATGTAATAAATATCACCGATGGCAATGGTCGGCTCCATGGCATTTTCCTGGATCGTCACTTTCTGAAACAACAGTATTGCCACCAATGCGCCGAATACGACAGCCACAGCGAGCTGGAAAAAAAACGACAGCCTGCTGCGCACTGCAGCATTCTCCAGCTTTGAAACCGGCTCCGGTATTCCCAGAGGACTTCCATAATATAACGGTTCCATCGATCCTCCTCATCTTTCCATATGATATCTGACTGTTCCGCTCATCAGCCAGCCTGCTGCGGCTTCAGGCGGCAGATCACAGACCCGGGCAAACAAAAAAGGACAATACGAAAGAACCGTATTGTCCCTTTTGGATCACAGCGCGAAATGAAATTGATCCTTGTCAGCGAACGCGCTCTTTGACCTTGGCGGATTTTCCGACGCGGTCTCTGAGATAATACAGCTTCGCGCGGCGGGCTTTACCATAACGGATGACCTCGATATCCTTGACATGCGGGGAATGAAGCGGCCAGGTTTTTTCCACTCCTACGCCGTTGGATGTCTTACGGACAGTAAAGGTCTCCCTGTTGCTGCCGCCCTGTCTCTTCAGAACCGTACCCTCGAAGATCTGAATTCTCTCACGGTTACCTTCCTTGATGAGAGCATGTACGCGAACGGTATCGCCTACACGGAACTCCGGAACTTCCTTTTTGGTCTGTTCTGCTTCGATGTCTCTGATAATGCTGTTCATTTTTACTCTCCTGTCTTGAAGAGGAACCGCGGTTCTACCTTCCTTGCGGCTCCCGGATGGGGACAGTCATCCTGCCTTAACAAGGACAGCAGGTCAGAAGATGCCTGCCAGGCACAGCGGACTGTCTTTTTGCAACAGCAAATAGTATACTCCGCTGCAGGTAAAAATGCAAGCAGAAAAATAGTATTCCTTTTACCAGGTCGTCACTTCGCATCCGTCCTGCGTGACAAGAACCGTGACCTCCCACTGGGCAGAGGATAGGCCGTCTGCAGTCCGGACCGTCCATCCATCCTCTTCATCGACATAGACATCACTGGTTCCCATATTGATCATCGGTTCAATGGTAAACATCATGCCGGGAACCATCAGCACCCCTTTGCCCCGCTCAGAGACATAGCTGACCCAGGGATCCTCGTGAAATTCAAGGCCAACCCCGTGTCCTCCGATTTCTTCCACGACAGAGAATCCATTTGCTTTCGCATGCTCATGAACGGCACTGCCCATATTACCAATCGGCTCCCATGGACGGACCTGCTCCACGCCAAGCTTCACGCATTCCCGGGTTACCTCCACCAGCCGCTTTTTCTCTGGTGAGACTTCTCCGATACAAAACATCCGGGAAGAATCCGAAAAATAACCATTCAGAATCGTAGAGACATCCACATTGACAATATCTCCAGACTGCAAAATCACACTGTCATCCGGAATCCCATGGCAGACGACTTCGTTAATGGAAGTGCAGACGCTTCTGGGATATCCCTGAAAGTTCAGAGGAGCAGGGACTGCTCCGTATTTTTCACTGATCCGGCTGACCCACCGGTCGATCTCGCCGGTAGAAATCCCTTCCCGGATATGATTCTCCACATAGTCCAGGATTTCAATATTGATTTTACAGCTTTCCCGGATTTTTTCGATCTGAGCAGACGTTTTTATCCAGCTGCGCTCAGGCACGGGAATTCCGGCCAGAGCGTATTTTTCCAGCTTCTCGTCAAACGCCGCATGACATTGCTTGTATTTCCTCCCGCTGCCGCACCAGCAGGGTTCATTTCTTCCTGTTTTCATCTTCTGTACTCAGGACCCCATAATATCATTCAATTCCTGGATCATTTCGTCATCCTTCAGGCGGAACTTCACTTCGACACGCCTGGAGGCATCCTTATTAACACTTCCGTCGGCGTTCAGGATCGGATTGGACATAGAATGACCGTTGACGGTCAGATAATCCTCCAGATCCGCGGATTCCCTCCGGCTCAGGAACTCATCCTGAATATCCAGCAGATATTCCGCCACAGCAAGCGACCGCTGCTGGGAAAGCTCCAGGTTGTAGCCATAATCACCATCGGTATCGGTATATCCGTCGATAATGATCTCTGCCAGATACCCTTTGTAATCATCGCTAAGCAAGACCTTGCAGTAAATCGGAAGAACATCCCTGAGCGCTTCTTCTCCTTCTTCCGTCAGTTCGGCATCGTCGACATCAAACATGACGTTGGCATCCAGAGTCAAGGCTCCGGTTTTGGAATCGATGTTTACATTGACATCCTGAGCGCGGAATTCCTTCTTCAGGGATTCCACCACCTCTGATTTCACGCCGATGATCCGGTCGATTTTGGTCTGCTGTTCTCTGAGTAAAGCCGTCTTTTCATCGATTTCCGCCTGAGAGACCGCCAGCAGCGCCTCCTGTTCATTTAATGTCGTTTCCTGATTCGTCAGCTGCACAGCCTGGGCATTCAGCTTTTCCTCCAATGCACTAAGCCTCTCCTGCTGCTCTTTAAGCCGGGCGGCCTGCTCTGCCAGAAGGCCGCTCTGCTCCGACAGCTTGTCCTCCTGATCCCTGAGCTGTTCATCCTGATCCTTCAATAATCCTTCCTGCTCGTCAAGAGCATTCTGCTGCGCAAGCAGTTCTGCGGTATATTGTTCCTGAAGGGCTATTTTCGCATCCCGCTCTTTGATGCTCTCATCGTAGCTTTTCTGCGCCTGGAACAGCTCAACGCACATAATCAGGACAAACAGGAGAAGAATGCCGGCCATCATGTCCGAGTAGGAACGCCAGACATTAAATCCGCTGTCATCAGGCCTTCTTCTTTTACGCATGACCGCCTCCTTTATTTTCTAAACAGGCCGCTCTTGCTTTTCGTCATGGCCTTGGTCAGAGCAAGGATATTGTTATTCATTTCAGCCAGCTGCGCCTGCTGCGCTTCCATCTGTTCCGTGATGACTCTCTCGAGCCTCTCAAATCCTTCATTACGGGAGCTGCTCCCTACCAGTACGACATCATCCCCGCCCTTCGCCACGGAAATATCCGAGAGCAGAATTCTTACCTTTTCCATGGTCTTGTATGTCTGGGACTGATACTGGACATATTCCTTCATATTCTCATTAAAGGCTTCGGCAATCTCTTTATTGGAACGGTTGAGCTCCTGGTTGGAGCGGATCATCTCCTCATTGGTATGGATCAGATCCTGGCTTTGTTCTCCGGTCTCAATAGCCTTTTCCATGGACTCCGCCGCAGCCTCCAGATACTTCTGCATTGCCTGGTTGCAGGCCACCCAGAATTTTGACGAGGTTTTCTCGGATTCTCTCATGTAATCCACGATGTGCTGATAATCCATCTGCTGCTGCTTCTGAATATCCTGGTTGTCCTTCAGAACCCGGCTGGCGGATGCAATATAATCATCCTGTGCCTGCATCAGCTCAGTGCTCATTTTCTGCAAGGAGCGTTCCTGGGCATTGTACGCCTCTGCCAGCTGTTCACAAAGGGTCTGATAAAGACTGGCCGTATATTCTGTATTGTCTTTCTGCGCCTTCGTCATCTGGGCAAGGGCTGCATTGAAGTCACTGAACTGCATTTTGAAGGACTGATTCATCTGCCGCAGAAATTCATTGAGAATCGAACGGACAGCGTCCTCCTGAAACTGATTGACATTGCTGATCATGACGTCGATGGACTCGCTCATTTTCTGGAAGGCAGGCGTAATTACCTTCTCAAAGCTGTCTGCCAGCGAGCTTGAAAACTGAGTCATCATCACATTGAGCATGTTTGTCTGCAGCTTCTGGCTGGCAATCAGCAGATTTCTTGACTCATTTTCCGCCGTCGGAAAAACATAAGCATGGAACCGCTCCATAAATGCCGTATAGCTTTCCGACATTCTTGAGTAGGCGTTTTTGATACTGACCGTAAACGCAATCGAAAACGAGATCCCATAGATGGATGTCAGAAAGGCAACCTTGATCCCATCCACCAGAGACTCCACCGACGAAGTCATGGCACTGTAATTGGATGGATTAAACGCCTTCAGTCCCCATACCAGTCCAAGAAAAGTTCCCAGGATTCCCAGACTGGTAAAAATATCCGGAATGATCTCCATCGTCTTTTTGTGAATATGGATGTCGATCTCGTCTTCGTTGATATACTCTTCAAGATCCTCGATCCCTTCCACGCTGGCCGAGATGCTGTTTACAAAGCTGTCCATTCTGCGGTCGAGATAACGGTTGGAAAAGATCCCGTCCAGAACAGCCAGGCTGTGCATCTCAGCGCGCCCGGGTTTTTTAAAGATGGTTTTGAGCTCCTCCTGAGCTCTGCGGAAAGCCGAGCTGAAGGAAATGAGCCGGAATGTACCCGCAAACATGCCGCCCAGATAGATGACCGCCATGAAGACGAGAAAGACAAAATTATATATCATAACACCCGGCTGATCTCTGCCTATGTAGAAGGTCATGGCTGCCAGAGCGGCAGTGACCAGGAGAAAGAGTAATAAATTTGACAATTTTTTTCCCATTTCAAACCTCCAGAAGATCACAATGGAATGCCTTGCCTTTCAGCATAACATATCCCCATAAAGCAGATGTAATCCGGACTGTCCTTCAGCCCCTTGCGGACGTTACGTTTTTTCCCTTTACCTCCCGTCATTCCAGAGCCTGTCCCGCCGCCAAATCCCTGAAGAAGCCTGCGGCGGGGCAGTTATGAACTTTCCTGTCATCTCAGTTAAGTTGTTCAGGAACGGAGCTCGATTCCCATCGCTCCAAGTCCATTCATGATCTTTTTCATCGCCGCGGTAATATCCGCTTCCTCCAGCGTGCGGTCCTTCGCTCTGAAGACAAGGGAGTACGCAAGAGATTTGAAGCCCGGACGGATCTGAGAGCCTTCATAAAGATCAAAGAGGATACAGCTTTCCAGAATCTTCCCACCTCTTTGAATAAGGATTTCTTCAATCTGGCCTGCTGTCACCTCCTTCGGAACCACAAGGCTCAGGTCCCTGGTCACCGACGGAAAACGGGCAATCCCGGTATATTTACGGTCGTAGCTTGCAAAAGGAAGGATGCTCCCGATATCGATCACCGCAAAATAAACTCTCGTCCCGATACGATAGTTTTCTGATACCTGAGGATGAATTTCACCCAGGAAACCGACCCTGGTTCCGTCATAAATGATGTCCGCCTGTCTTCCCGGATGCAGGAAAGGCTTTTTGTCGGAAGGGTCATACTTCACCTTGTCGTGCATTCCTGCCTTTTCAAAGAACTCTTCGCACACTCCCTTCATGTCAAAGAAATCACCGTCTCCGTACATGCCAAGGGTAAACAGGGTCCGCTCATCCGGGAGAGATTTGATCGGAAGCTCCCTGGGCAGATAGACATTCCCCACCTCATACAGCCGGACGTTTTTGTTCTGGCGGTTGAAGTTCGTGGAAAGGGAGGTCAGCATACCGTTCAGCGTGGTCGTACGCATGATGCTGTAGTCTTCTCCAAGCGGATTGCTGATGGTGACAACTTTGCGCAGAGGACTGTCCTGTCCGATCAGAAGCTTGTCGAAGACCTTCGGGCTTTCAAAGGAATAGGTCATTCCTTCGGAGAAGCCGCAATACTCGGCTACATCTCTGGCCTGGTTCTGGATGCGAAGCTTAAGCGGCATCTTTCCTGTAGTCGCTTCTCCTGTCGGAAGAGTGACCGGAATCTTATCATATCCATAAAACCTTGCGACTTCCTCTGCAAGGTCTGCCATACAATGAATGTCCTGGCGGAAGGTAGGCGCCACAATCTCACCGGTGCTCTCATCGTAAGCCAGCTCCACCCGGGCAAGATACCCGAGCATTTCTTCTCTGGAAAGATCCGTTCCCAGAAGCCGGTTGATTTTGTCGGCGTCAAAATAAACCCGTGAAGGCTGCGGAAGGCTTTCACATACATCCACCATACCGCCGACCACTTCACCGGCGCCAAGCTCCTCCATGAGCTGGCAGGCACGGTCGATTGCCGCGGAGGCATTATTGGGGTCAAGTCCTTTTTCAAATTTACCGGAAGCGTCTGTCCTCAGACCGATCCTCTTGGCTGACAGACGGATGTTTGCCCCGTTGAAATTTGCCGATTCGAACAAAACCGTTTTCACTTTATCGGTAATCATGGAGTTTTCTCCGCCCATGATTCCCGCAATACCTACGGCCTTTTCCGCATCGCAGATCATCAGGACATCGTGATCCACAGCTCTCTCCTGTCCGTCCAGCGTGACAAACTTCTCGCCGTCATCGGCACGGCGCACCACAATCTCATGTCCCGCGATGGTGTCCAGGTCAAAGGCATGCATGGGCTGGCCATATTCCTCCATGACATAGTTGGTAATGTCGACAAGATTGTTGATCGGGCGGATTCCGTTTGCGGCGAGGCATCGCTGCATCCATTTCGGCGAAGGTCCGATCTTCACATTTTTCACAACCCTGGCCGTATATCTGGGGCAAAGCTCCGGTGCTTTCACGGTAACCTTGATATAGTCATTGACATCTTCCGTGTTTCCGGTTTTTTTCACCTCTGGCGGGACAAACCTTTTCCCGAAGGTCGCAGCAGCTTCTCTCGCAATCCCGATGACTCCGTAGCAGTCTACCCTGTTAGAGGTTATTTCATATTCAAATACGACGTCTCTCAGTCCGAGAGCGTGAACCGCGTCTTCTCCCGGAGCATGCTCCTCCTGAAAGATGTATATTCCGTTTTCAGGAGCTTCCGGAAACATCTCCCGGCTGCTTCCCAGCTCCTCGATGGAGCAAAGCATTCCGGCAGAGTCGACCCCCCGGAGCTTTCCTGCGTTGATCACAATGCCTCCTTCTGTCTTCTTTCCGTCATGACTGCCGGCTACCCTGCCGCCATCCAGCACTACCGGGACAACCGCTCCCTCAAAAACATTGGGTGCTCCTGTCACAATCTGCACCGTTTCCGTTCCCACATCGACCTGGCACACGACCAGCTTGTCGGCATCCGGATGGGGCTCAATTTTCAGGATCTTACCGATGACAATCCTGTCCAGATCGGCATCAAGCTTACTGTACCCTTCCACCTTGGTGCCGGAGAGCGTCATAGCGTCCATATACTCCTGTGCATCCACATTCAGATCCGGTACATACATCTTTATCCAGGACATTGAAGTATTCATAATGACAATTCGTTTCCTTTCTTTATCGTAAATGACCGCAGCTATTCAGTCGTGCCTCGTCCTCCCTGCCGGGCAGATCTACAAATGAGCACCGCAAGACAACCACGCAGGGGGCACTTCCATTACGGCTCCCCGGGCTGGGCCTGCCGCCGTAACGGCAGGGGCCTGCAACTGAACACTCAGGATTGATCCGTTTAAAACTGCTTCAGGAACCTGATATCATTCTCATAAAGCAGGCGCATATCATCGATCTCATATTTCAGGAGAGCGATCCTCTCCAGACCGACACCAAACGCAAATCCGGTATACTCCTCCGGGTCGATCCCGCACATACGCAGGACATTGGGATGAACCGTGCCGCACCCAAGGATTTCAATCCAGCCGGAGCCTTTGCAGAAACGGCAGCCCTTTCCTCCACATTTGAAGCAGGAAACATCCACTTCAGCACTGGGCTCGGTAAAGGGGAAATGATGCGGACGGAATTTTGTCTTCGTCTCCGGTCCGAAAAGCTCTTTGGCAAACTCCTCCAATGTCCCTTTCAGATCCGCGAAGGTAATGTTCCTGTCGATAACCAGTCCTTCGATCTGATGGAAGGAGGGAGAATGAGTCGCGTCCACTTCGTCTGAACGGAACACTCGTCCAGGCGCAATCATACGGATGGGAAGGACTCCTTCCTCCATCTTTCTGGCCTGAACCGGAGATGTCTGGGAGCGGAGAAGAATTTCATCCGTGATGAAAAAGGTATCCTGCTCATCCCTGGCCGGGTGATCCTCAGGGATATTCAGCTTGGTAAAATTATAATCGGCATATTCCACTTCCGGTCCTTCCACGACTTCATATCCCATGCCAATGAAAATCCTCTCCACCTCATCAAGAGCAATGGAATTGGGATGTCTGTGGCCAAATCTGGCTTTTCTGGCCGGAAGGGTCACATCGATCACTTCTGATTTCAGTTTTTCTTCACGGATCTTTGCTTCAAAGGCGGTACGGGACTCATCCAGCCATTTCTCGATCTTTTCCCTTGTGTCATTGACGAGCTGGCCTACCTCCGGCCGGTCCTCCGGTTTTACATTCTTCATTCCTTTCAGAATCGAAGTCAGTTCTCCCTTTTTTCCCAAAAAGGCAATCCTTGCTTCATTCAGCTTGTCCGGTCCTTCCGCCTCTTCAATTTTTGCCTTGGCTCTGAGCGAGAGCTCCATCAGCAAGTCTTTCATTTCCATGAAATTTATTTCTCCTTTCTCATCAATAAACGCAGGTTCATCTTAAGATGAATCCGTTCAGGATGCTGATCCTGCTATTTACCGCTTCACGGTTCTCAAACGATATCCGGCCTGACATCATGCAGGCAGTGTAAACCATCCGCTTCGTGTCAGTCTGCTTTTTCTCTCAGTTTTACCGCTCCGGCTGCCTGCCTTCTCCGGTAATCATCCAGAGCGGCATAATGAGCCCGGGTAGTATTGACATCGTTGTGTCCGAGTACCTGGGCAACCAGGTAGATATCTCCGGTCTCACGGTACAATGACGTTCCATAAGTACTCCTAAGCTTATGAGGAGTAATCTTTTTCGTTGTTGTCACCTGCCGGGAGTACTTTTTCACGAGATTTTCCACAGCCTGAATCCCGATTCTTTTCTTCTGTGTGGAATAAAACAAAGCATGCTCATGTCCTTCCTGAGCGGTTATGTTCTTTCTGACAGCCAGATAAGCCTTTAATGCCAGCTCCACCTCGTCTCCAAAGTAAACGGTCATCTGCTTTCCGCCTTTTCGGGTGACCAGGATTCCATTGGTTCTGAAATCGACGTCCTCCACATCCAGTCCTACACATTCCGAAACCCGGATACCGGTACCCAGCAAAAGAGTGATGATGGCCAGGTCTCTCTCCTTTGTCTTTTCATAATAGACTTTTTTCTGGCCGGTGAGGCTGTCTCCGGCATGCTCGACATAGTCAAGCAAGACAGCCACCTCGTCCGGATCCAGACGGATGATTTCCTTCTCGTGGATTTTGGGCATATCCACCAGAACCGTGGGATTTGTGGTAATCCTCTCCCGCTTATAGTAATAGGAATAAAAGCTCCGCAGGGCGGAAAGCTTTCTCTTCAGCCCCCGCTCCCCGTTGGTCTCCTGGCGGTCTCCGTTCTCATATAATTTCAGATACAGGATATATTCCTCCAGGTCAGCTGCCTTGATCTGGTCCAGAATTCCCACATCAAGATCTTTCAGTGTCTTTCCCTTAAGGGAAGGATTTTCCTTCAGCATAAATTCAAAAAAAACCCGCAGATCATAGGCATACGACAGCTTTGTCCGCGCAGAGGTCGTCTGGTCTACTCCGCGGAAATACTCTCTGGCGAAGTCCGGAAGCGTACCCAGAACCTCCCTGAGCTTCAACGTATAGTCGATCATCATCTGATCATGATAAGTGACCCGTTTCTCCATCCTCTTCCTCTCACAGATCATAATTGCTGCGAAGCCGAAGCCTTTTCTGCAGCATCTCCGCGCTGTACTCACCCTCCTCGCGGATCTCTTCAATGGCAATCCAGCGGGAAATAGAAGGTTCGATATCAAAGAAATTATCCGACAGAATCACTTCTATACCGTCAAAGCTGATCTGGACCCTTCTGGCATAGTGACAGGCAGATACACGGATTTTATACCCGTTTTTCCCGCCGACAATTGTCCCTTCCAGTTCAGGATCATGGAAGAAGAAATATTTGGGGGCGCAGAAGAGCCGGATACCTCCGCCCATGGTGGAAGCGGTATTCTGGATCGAGTAGCTGAAATAGCTGTTTCTGCGTGCCTTAGACGGGAGAGCGGTAGCCGGTTTACCATAGGCATTGTCGAGGAGGCTTTCCGGAAGGCGCACTCTGAGCGCCAGACCGCTCGAAAAGGCTTTGAGACGAACGGTTCCCGTTTTCTGGACAAGAATACCCTGATCCTGATCAATCACCCATGCGATGACATCCGCCTGCACCGGATCCGGACTGTCGTTTGAGACATATACCAGATAATGGTTTCCGGACTCCTCCGCTTCAGCATATGCAATCAGCGGTTCATAGCTTCTTCGTACGGCATACTGCGCTCCCTTCCATCTCCCATAGTAATCAATGGTAGACCAGGAAACTGCCGGCCAGCAATCATTGATCTGCCAGTAAATACTTCCCGCACAGCACGCAGAGTGGCTCCTGAGATGACGGATTGCCATTTCCAGATAATCGCTCTGGAGGCATTGAGCAGCATAGATCATCTGTTCAAAATCAGAGGGAATGCGGTAATACCTGGCAAGATAATACATCAGAATCGCGCTGCCGTTCTCGCATTTCTGGTGGTTCTCCATCTGGCAGGAGGTCAGGTTCATCTGCCCGGGCTCAACCACCGTCTGCAGCGTCCGGATATCCGGCAGCGATTCAAAACCGTATTCACTGAAAAACCGGAAATATTTTTTCTCGATTTCTTCAAACAGCTGGCGGCTTCCATGCCAGATATCCCAGTAATGGGCATCTCCGGCCGTCTCACTGGAAGGATCCACAAAGCCTCCTCCCGAGGAAGGAGATGAAGGCCAGTAGAATCTGTCCGGGTCTTCTTTTCTGAGAATCTCCGGGATCATCCTTTCGAACATCTCAATGTAATCCTGCCGAAGCTTCTGATCCTGTGGTATCCCCCAGCTTTCCCAGGCTGACTCCATCTCATTGTTTCCACACCACAATCCCAAAGACGGATGCGTGCGAAGCCTTCTTACATTATCCACACACTCCTGCCGGATATTTTCCCTGAAGGCTTCATCCAGGTCGTAAACACCACAGGCAAACATGAAATCCTGCCAGACAATCAGACCCATCTCATCACACAGGTCATAAAACCAGTCGTCAGGATAACAGCCTCCTCCCCATACCCGGATGCAGTTAAAGTGTGACCGCACACAGTCTGCCAGAAGCTTCCTGGTTTTCTCCGGGGACCGGCGGCCAAAGATCGCATCCTCGGGGATATAATTCGCCCCCTTTGCAAAGATCCTGCACCGGTTGATCTGAAAGGCAAAGCTCTCTCCCCACCGGTCTTTATTCCTGATAATGCTGAATTCTCTCAGGCCGATCCGGAACTCCCTGGTGTCAAGGATTTCCTTTCCCCGGACAAGCTGAAGCTTCACCAGGTACAAAGCCTGTTCGCCGTACCCGTTTGGCCACCACAGACGGGGCTGCGGGATCTGGACGGTCAGGGTCTGGTTCTCCTCAGCCCTCTCACGCGCCTTTGCGGCCAGTTCTCCCTCAGGATCCGTGATCCGAAGCCGAAGCGTACAATCCGGCCCCGCAAGCTCCTGATCAAGAAACTCGTTTGTTATCCGGAAATGAATAAAACTGGTTCTCTCCGCCCGTTTAACGCCTTCCATGAAAAGGAGGGAATTGTCCTGACGGAAAGAGACATCGGCAATCCGGCCGAAGCAAACCTCTTCGATGTAAATATCCCTCCAGATCCCAAGATCCGGAAGCTGCGGGCCACAGTCCCACCCGAACTGGCAATGAGCCTTCCGGATATACTGGTAACCGGGAATTGTCGTAGCCGTAACACCCCAGACCGGTTTTCTCTCATCCATCCTTTTCACATAGTCCAAAGGTGAATATATCGTAACGGTCAGGACATTCTCTCCTTCCTTCACCAGGCCGGTAATGTCAAAGCGGTAGGTTCGATGCATATTCGCGCACTCTCCCGCTGCTGATCCGTTTACCTTAATTTCTGCCAGGGTGTCGATTCCTTTGCATACGAGAATCAGCGCACATCCGGCGGAGGGCAGCTCTGAAACGCAAAACCGCCTCTCAAAGAGATAATCCTTCCCGGAATACTCCAGTGCTTTCCTCTCGTTTTCCCCGCAAAACGGATGTGAGGGATCCGCGTCTTCATATAAACTCCCATACAGTGTACCGGGTACCGTAACGCTCATCTCATCCGGCAGCGCACCCGCATCAGGGCGGCATTGTCCTCGTCTCTCCCGCAAAACCCAGGATCCGTTCAGTTTAATCATCGGGCATTCATCTCCTCTGTATACACAGATTTATAAAAAGAAACCAGAAGGCCGCTGAAAACGGTCTTCTGGCAGGGTGTGATCACAGGTTGGTAACGATATTTCCATAAAGAGTTTCCGGTATATATTCTTTGTCAAGAGACACGCTTATTATGATGGAGAGGTTGTAGTTTTTGCTGATACGGTCAAGCTGCTCTACTGTGGAAGTAATATCTGCCTCCTCCAGCTTTGCTACCTTCAGGAAGCTGTCGAGATAGATGGCCTCAAGATCATGATCCTGGGAAATAATCCCGCAGATAAATCCAACGAATTCATCAGCGTTTTTCAGCGGATAAGCGGAAGCATCGATCAGTCTGATCTTATTATTGAGCTCATACATATGTTTCTTGCTCTTGTCAATATAGACGATACTGCCGTTTGCTTCCTTGATCTGAGCATTGACACGATCCAGAAGAATTTTGGTTTTTCCTTTTCCCTTGCAGCCTACAATCAATTCAACCATAGCGTTTTTCCTCCTCGAAATGATGGTTTAGCCCTTCTCTCCTAAGGGCAGCATCAGAAAACACACTAAATATCACAATCCCTTCGCTTATTATAGAGTACCCGGTCAGGTATTTCAAGGTTTTTTGCACATCCCGTTTCTCTGCGCGGCTTTACGTGTTACTACTCACGGATTAACCGTAAAGCCACGCGCGTGGCTTTTCGGTTAATCATTTATCACCTGCAGCAAAAGCCCCATCTCGTCGTAAAGAACTTCCTTTTCAACAGCTCCCATGACGATGGAAACAAAGGGCTGTCCGTACGCATTCTGGCAGATCAGAGCCAGGCAGTAACCGGCTTCATTGGTATATCCGGTCTTTCCTCCAAGAATCGTAACGTTTTTGGGCAGCGTTGCTTCCCCCGTAAGATAAAGATCAGTAGAATCCAGCAATGTCTTTACAAATGTGCCATCCGCCCGGTAATACTCCACCGTATAGGAGCTGAGCTGTGAAATTTCCGTAAATTCAGGAAACTTTGCCGCTTCCTTCAGAATCAGATAGATATCGTAAGGTGTGGAATAATGATTTTCATCCTGAAGCCCGTGGGGATTCATGAAATGAGTCCCGGTACAGCCAAGGCTGGCCGCGTAATCATTCATCATTTTGACAAAGTTGTCGATCGTGCCTCCGATATGCTCCGCAATCGCCATCGCGGCGTCATTGCCGGAATACACCAGCAGACAGTGCAGGAGCTGGTCCATCGACAGCTTGTCTCCCGGCATAAACCCACAGACCTGGGAATATGCCTCCAGATTGACATCTTCTTCCGAAATCGTCACGGTTTCGTTCAGGTTTCCGTATTCCAGAGCCATGATCGCTGTCACCAGCTTGGTGATGCTGGCGGGAAAGCTCTGGCTGAAGGCATTTTGTGAAAAGACCGTTTTCTGGTTGGACAGGTTCAGAAGCAGTCCTCTTTCCCTGGCCGGAATGACAATTCCTTCATATGCCTTGTCTTTTCCCACCACACACAGCTTTTTTGCAAAAGGATCCGCACGCAGGTTCTCCTTGGCCGCGGTTCCGGTTTCAAATTCCTTTGCAATACTGAAGGGTTTGGGCAGATAGGAGAAGGATTCTCCTCTCTTGAGATAAATCAGGGATCCAGCCGCGCCTGCCAGCAGAAGCAGCAGGATAAGAAGCACGACAGTAAGCAGGATTCTCCGGTTTCTCAGCTCCCGTTTGATGGAGGAGGACCGCTTTTTTTTCGGTGCGGAAGACGGATGTCTTCTCTCCTGCGTCCTTACCGAAGCTTTCTTCCGGCTGTCTGTCTTCTGGTTCTTTGTCTTTTCGCTTTCTTTCTTCTTTACCGGAATCTGCTCCTCTTGTCCGGCAGCTTCAGCAGGCTCCTGATCTGCCGCAAATTCCTTCCTCGCTTCTGCCTCCAGGGAAGCAATAAGCTCATCCAGGTTGATCTCCTCCGGGCTGTTGTTCATAGATACTCTTCTTTCCTCTCATATTCTGACATCTGAAGCTGCTTATTGTATGCGCTGCTCTGCAAGCCGATATTGATCACCAGC
>CACZQU010000333.1 GCA_902783305.1 uncultured Lachnospiraceae bacterium
GTATTCTACAGAAAAGACAAAATCACTCTCCGCGTGAGGAAATTCCTCCAGATAGCATTCGTCGACAGGAGGCTCAGAGAACACCGTCCGGCAAGCCAGATCAAAGACATCGGGAGAAAGATTCTCAACGTCATATCGGTTCAGGATCCGGACAGAATCCGCCTCTTCAATTCCCAGGTAACTTTGCAGTTCGCGCTTCAATTCCCGGGCTTTCCCGGCAAACGCTTCCTTTTTCTCTACATATACTCTTCTGACTCTGATGATCAATGAAACACCTCCTGAATGCTTTTATGCGGGTTATTCAGGCATCACAGCCTGCGCGCTCTCCAGATAACCGTTTTCCACCTCATCGAAGCGGCCTGCGTCCACTAAAGCCGCCATCTGAGGATCAACAGGAATTCTTCCTACCACAGGGATACCCGTCTCAGACGCGATATCCTCAATATGGCTCTCTCCAAACACCTTTATCATTTTTCCGCAGTCCGGGCATTTCACATAGCTGTAATTTTCAACCAGTCCCAGCACCGGGATTTCCATCATTTCAGCCATATTCAACGCTTTTTTCACAATAAGTCCTACCAGATCCTGCGGAGAAGAGACGATGATCACTCCGTCTACCGGCAGGGACTGAAATACGGTCAGCGGTACATCGCCTGTGCCAGGCGGCATATCAATAAACAGATAATCCAGGTCTCCCCAGATCACATCCGTCCAGAACTGCTTCACTGTCCCTCCCAGAATCGGTCCTCTCCAGATCACAGGCGTTTCTTCTGAAGGAAGAAGCAGATTCACCGACATTACTTTAATCCCGTTTTTTGTCTCCATGGGAATGATTTCCTCCCCCTGAGCCATCGCGGAGCCCTTCAGCCCATACATCCTGGGAATCGACGGACCTGTAATATCCGCGTCGAGAATCCCGACCCGGAATCCCTTCTTTGCCATGCCGTTGGCCAGGGAAGCCGCCACAAGAGATTTTCCGACTCCTCCCTTCCCGCTGACAACCCCGATGACATGACGGATCCTGGACGCGCCGTTCACCGGTACCTGAAATTCCCCTTTGCCCTTCTTTGCGGAAGGACATCCCTCACAGCTTGTCTTGTCACAGGTTGTATTACTGCATTCTTTTGCCATAATCTGTCTCCTTTCAGAATTTACAGTATGACGATTGTACACCACGAAGGAAAATCTGTAAAGCCAGAAAACACTTGCGTTTATTCCCGGCAGACAGTATGATAAGGCAGAAAGGTGCTGTTCTGTCATCGGCAATCCTCCCTGCGCAGCAGGACGGAAAAGCGCGGCAGACATATTTGCGTATAATGGGAGGTTAGGGGTCTGACCATCATAAGGAGCTGTGAATCAAAAAGGGAAAGGAAGAAAACGAATATGGAACTGCTCAAAGAACGAATCCGGAAAGACGGCGTTGTAAAACCAGGCAATATTCTGAAGGTCGACAGTTTTCTGAATCATCAGATCGACATTCCGCTGCTGCAGAAAATCGGGGAAGAATTCAAATCCCGGTTTTCCGATGTGCCGGTCACCAGGATCCTGACCATTGAAGCATCCGGAATCGCGATTGCCTGCATTGCCGCCCAGTATTTCAATGTCCCTGTAGTGTTTGCCAAAAAGTCACAGAGCATCAATCTCGACGGGGAAAGCTACACCGCGAAAATTCCCTCCTTCACCCACAAGAAGGTCTATGATGTGATCCTTTCCCGTAAATATCTCCTTCCTGAGGACCACATTCTCATTATCGACGATTTTCTGGCCAACGGCTGCGCTCTGAAAGGACTGATTGAGATTGTCAGGCAGTCCGGAGCTGTCCTGGAGGGTGCCGGTATCGTCATAGAAAAAGGCTTTCAGAGTGGAGGAAAGGAAATCCGTTCCATGGGGGTCCGGGTAGAGTCACTGGCGATTATCGAATCCATGTCCCCTGACAGCCTGGTATTTCGATAAAGGTTACTATTCAGCCGTCCCTGAAAATGCGCTTATCTGAACGTCATGCTCGCATGTAAGGGCAGATAAGCGCATTTTCAGGTGAC
>CACZQU010000334.1 GCA_902783305.1 uncultured Lachnospiraceae bacterium
CACAAACTACAAAGAGCACAGCTGGTGTGAAATCGTACACAACGGTACCGTCTATGTGTATGACCCGGATTTCAATCTCGAATTCAAGAACAAGATTACGCGTACCACCTATGGCTTCAACAGCATCGGCTTCAAGGTGCGTTATGGGGACAAGAATACCCTGCCGTATTGCCGTCCAGATAAATCCAGGATTGAAGACGGCGGAAAGGCCTGACGGCCGGGTTTTCCGTCAGGGAGTGCATCCTGTTTAAGAAAAAGCAGACCGGTATCCGGGTTCATGCTTTGCTGCTGCCAGGATGACCAGAAAACGATATAATAAGAAACCGGATAAAACCGGAAGGATGAAGAAACTCATTCTTTCGGTTTTATCCGGTTTTTTTCGTCAGTCATGGGGGACGGTTCTCATTAACTCACCCTCCCAGAGGGATTTCGACAATTTTAGCCATCCGGATCAGACACTCATCGATCTGGGAAGAAATCTCATCCACAAGATGTCTGGTGATCTCATCATCCTTCTCCTCTTCCAGACTGGCATAGATATTCTCCTTCACTTCCTCAGTGATCTTGTCCATCCGGGACTCCATGTATCCTGTTCCCATGAGCCTGCGGACCGGAACAGGAATGTTCGTTTTCATCAGGACTCCCTGCAGCTTATCCTTCCCCAGGAAAAGCACCATCAGCGAAATCACGGTCCCGGCAATGATGCCCGGAAGCCCTTGTGCAATCAGGGCAACTCCGCTGCCTCCGCAAAGAAGACTGACCACGATGGTGATAATGGTATCGATCATCCAGGTGATTTCATTCACCGCGAACACGTTTCTGGCATCCACATGAATTTCTATCTCCGACAGAGAAAGATAGGAGTTGAGGCTCAAAGCCCGGTATGGGATATTATGCTTCACACAGATCGGTACGGTATATTTTTCCAGCTCATACGCCACCGGCTTCAGCCAGGACGCCACCGGCTTTAACAGAAGTTTTCTGGCTTCCTCCGTATGCAGGTAAGCCGTGATCTCTTTTTCCATCTGCGTGTTGATCTCGCTCAGACGGTCAATCTGTCCGTTTTTCCACTGTTCAATCACAGGAAGAACCGCTTCTTCGATAATCGGCCTTGCCATGATATCCACAGCCGCCTTGTACAGCTTGTCAATCCGGCCGGCCACGATCCGTTCCACGATATCTGAATCTCTCAGATTTTCCACTTCCCTGGAAAAGCTCTTCAGCTGGTCGTCAATCCTCCCGCACCAGGCGAGACCTCTGGCAACGGCGAATTCCGGCTCCGAACCGGTGATGACCACTGCCTGGGGATACACCTCCCTGCACCAGTCAGCAACCCGGGAAAGCCGCGAAACCCCTCCGGTAAGAAACACAATCTCCGGAAGAGCTCCTTTGATCCTGTTCCGGGTGCTTTGCAGGCTGCTGAGAAACACCTCATGGAAGGACTGCCCGGCAAGCTGAGGACAGCCCTCATGCAAAAGCCGGTTGACCATTTCCTCATTCATCTGAAGGACGAGAGGGATCGTTTCATCCCCAAACAGGGTGACCACCTGCATACAGTCGTGATCCTTCCAGTATTCCTCATCCTGAAAATATTTTTCTTTCAGCTTGCGCGCGGCAAACTCGCAGTAGCTTTTCCAGGCACTGCTGTTTGAGAAGATATCCCGGATCTTTTCTCTCCGGGAATTCCGTCTTACCGCCTCCTCCAATATCAGCTCATCCATGATTCCCCCGCCAAGCTTTACTTCCCCGGCGGTCTGGAGCTCAACCTCTTTTCCTTCCATAATATAAGCAAAATCCGTTGTGGAGGAGCCGATATCCACAACCAGAACCGGGTGGGAGAGAATATCATACCCCACCTGAAGATGTCTGGACTGACAGGCGCTGACAAGTGCTGCCCGGGATTCCGAAATGATTCTGACAGGCGGATATCCCACCTTTTCAAACAGGGCACGATACCTTTCCCTGTCCTGGCGGTTCCATCCGGCTGGACAGCCAATATAGAAGCAGGCATCCTCCCCGGCAGTAAGCTCCTCCTCCTGGTATAATTCTCCGAGTACGCCAGCCGCAAAGAACCGGATGTCCTTTTCCGCTTCCCGGTCAAAGAGAAAGCGGCTTTTGAATCTTATCTTACGGGAAATGGCATCCGGATGATAACAGGCATTTTCACCGATGAGGATTTCCTGGTTGCGGAGCCTCGCATAGGCGGTGATCATGCTTTTTTCGTTCCGTACCGGTACAACCCGGGGATCCTTCTTATCGTCCTGATCCAGTACGCATACCGCTGTTTCCGCGTCACCCAGGTCTAAACCAAAAAAACGCTGCATAATCTTCCTTTCCGGTAAGAACCCCTTCCTTACTCTCCGGGTTCTTACCCTTTACGGAACTCTCATTTCATCACAGCCGTCTCCTGCCGCTGCCAGGCCCTTGCACAAAAGGTTTCCTCCCTGAAGGAGAGCCGGCCGTATGGTTCCGGCATTTCCGGAAGGAAGCCGGTCAAAGTATCTTTCCGTCTGCCCGTTGTATTCTACCACATCAATCGCTTTGCGATACAGATAGAACCGGACATCCGATATGATTTCACGGGAATAGGGTTCCTCCTTCTGCAGATAAGCTGCCTGGAGAATCCCGGACAGAAGCTTCAGTTCTTCCTCCGGCAGCGGGAGCATATCCGTCTGAAGATCGATTCCCATGGACAGTCCCCATGAGGGCTGAGACTCAAGTGCTTCCTCCAGCTCCTGGTCTATTACGGTAAGTACGGTCAGGAGATGATGATAAAGCTTCTCCGGATCATATTCCTTTGTAATGATATGCTCTTTTTCCGGTTGTTTCCCTTTCCCGGAATACCTCCCCGCGCTGAAAAGTCCAAAGCCTCCTGCTCCGGCCAGCACCAGGCAGACAGGCATAAAAATCACATGGGACAGGCTCCCGGAAGAAGACAGAAGAACCGCTGCAAGGATCATCAGGCTGCCGGCCAGGACGCGGACCAGCAGCTCCCGTTCCGGTTTTCCTCCGCCCGCGGATCCCGGCAGGGATCTTTCAAAAACCTTCACTTCCCTCAGGCTGTCGATAAAGGGCAATGCCGCTTTTGCGGTCTGAATCGTACTGCCCGCCGTCCTTGCTGCCAGGTCGTTTCTGCACTCCTCATTGTAGCTGCAGAGAATCCTCCCCAGCTCTTCTTCCAGAATCGTGACGCACTGCTGCGGATCCTGCGCTCCGGAAAGGCGGTTAAGCAGCTTGTCTTTATCCTTCTTAAGCAGCTCTCTGGTATCCATCTTTCCCCTTTCAGGCAATCAGCCCCAGACAGCCTTCCGGCTAACTGGGGCTGATATGCGTTTGTATTTTTCAGAACACCTGTACCTCGATCATCCCATCCGAATAAAGAACAAACTTATATCCATGTCCGGGACGGCTCAGACTCTGGACGGTTTCTACCCGCTCAATCGTATGCCAGCTCGGTCCGGCAGCACCAGGATCCTCAGTCGTCGTTTCTACTGCGGCTTCCGTCGTCAGCTCGGCCGGTGCCTTTGTCGTTTCCTCTGCTGCAGCAACCGTTGTCGGCTCGGCCGGTTCCTGCGTCGTCTCTTCCGCCGTTTCTTCCGTCTCCGGCTCGGCCGGTTCCTGTGTCGTCTCTTCCGCCGCTTCTTCCGTCTCCGGCTCGGCCGGTTCCTGCGTCGTCTCTGCTGCCGCTTCTTCCGTCTCCGGCTCGGCCGGTTCCTGCGTTGTCTCTGCTGCCGCTTCTTCCGTCGTCGGCTCGGCTTCGGCTTCCGTCGTCGGCTCGGCTTCGGCTTCCGTCGTCGGCTCAGGTACCTGGGTTGCCGGCTCTGTCTGCGGCTGTGCAGCTTCTCCTTCGGTGGACTCTTCTTCAGGAGCATCCGTTTCTTCTTCGCCAGATTCCTCTTCAGAAGTATCTCCTTCTTCTACAGAGGCTTCTTCCGATGAATCGTTCTCTTCGTCAGCAGCTTCTCCCTCCTGGAAGTCTGTCTCTTCCTCAGAAAGCTCCTCCTGGGCGTCTGACGTCTCATCAGGAGTATCCTGCTCTTCCTCCCGGGAAGAGTCTTCCGCTGCTTCCTCCTGAGCATCGGCGCCTGCTTCCTCCGGGATTTCCTCTTCGCCTTGCGTGGCGTCCGACTCTTCCGGAGCAGGAGCTTCCTCTGCCGGTATCAGGCATTCTGATACACAATACGCCAAAGATCCGTTGAACAGAACCTGCGTCCATTCGCGGTCTGTGGTAATCTGTCCGTAGGCAGACACCACCTGGTCTGCCGTAAGCACGCCCACCTGTCCGTAATCGGTCCCGGGGCCTGTCCTGACCTTTACATTC
>CACZQU010000335.1 GCA_902783305.1 uncultured Lachnospiraceae bacterium
GGTACGACCGATCAGGCCGGCTCCTGTCTGATCCTCCTTTCAAAAAATGCAGATGACAGGGAATTCATTTCGGTCGTTCTGGGTGCAGTGGACGGAAACGAAGTTTATACGTCTATGAACCGGCTTCTGCGCAAAGAACGAGGCTATGAGCCTTGAAACAGGTCGATATCCTGTTAATTTCAGTTTCAGGAGAAAAAACGTTAACAGTTCTTTCACTTATTTTAAGACTGAATCAATTGTTTTTTGCTAATAATTCATCTATAATAAAGCTCTGAGAGATGCTCCTTCAGCATTTCGAAGGATACAATAGTCTGCAAGGAGTATTGTATTGCTGCAACAATTTAATAGTAGGAGGTTTCGTCAAATGGTTCATCTGATCACCGGCAACAAGGGCAAAGGAAAGACGAAGTGGATGCTTAACAAGGCGAACGGGGCTGTAAAGGAAATTCTCGGAAGTATCTGCTACCTTGATAAAAGTTCTCAGCATATGTATGAACTCAACAACAGGATCCGCCTGATCAATGTAAACGATTATATGGTCGAAAATGATGATCAGTTCCTTGGCTTTGTGAGCGGTATTATTTCTCAGGATCACGATCTTGAACAGATGTATTTTGATAGCTTTCTCAATATTTCCAACCTTGAGAACGCAGATTTCGCACCTGCAATCAGCAGGCTTCAGAAACTGAGTGAAAAATTCAATGTTGATTTCTTCATCAGCATTTCCGTGGATGACCACGAGATTCCCGAAGAGATGCAGGAACTCGTGATAGTTTCACTCTGATTTAAGAATCATCAGACAGGCAGGTATGTCAGGGCAGGGGCAGGAACATTGCCCCTGCCCGCTTTTTAGAAATGCTTCCGGTCACATTTAACCGAAAGCCATGACAATAGACCAGGATACCAATGTCCATTGTTTAAGACTGATTAATATGTCCCTTAACGGGTGCAAAGAACGGAATTTTTGGATATGGAAGACAAAAGAGGGCGTTTGAGCCGAATAGGGCAGCTGATACATATAGATATCGGCATGGTCATTTTTTTTATCATCCTCATCTATATATTCGCCAGTATAATTCTGTACGTCACCTCCGATAAAACGGAGGTCTATGAAGTGCGCATGGGAACACTCTCGGAAAACGCCACTTACAGAGGAATTGCACTGCGGGAAGAAACGATTGTCAACAGCCGTTTTACAGGACATATCAACTACTATAATAAAGAGACTGATCATGTACCGGTCGGCGGTCTGGTCTACTCTGTCGATGAATCCGGTGAGATTGCCGATTACGCGGACGCCAATATGAAGGCGGGAGATTATTTCACCGAAAAGGATCTGGAGACCTTCCGCAAACAGACCATACGCTTCATAGAGAATTTCAACCCTGACAGATTCTATGCGGTCTACGATTACAAGAGCGCATCCTCCAGCCAGGCGCAGAAGATCAGCAACAGAGCAATTCTCACCAGCATTAAAAATCTTGATTCAACTACGATCCATACTGTCAGTGCCAGACAGACCGGTGCCATTGTCTATTCCTATGATAATTACAGCGGAAAGACCTTTGACAAACTCACAGAAAAGGATTTTGACAGCTCCGGCTGCCGTAAGGTTCAGCTGCAGAACGGTCAGCAGATCAAAAAAGGAAAGCCCGCTTTCAGGCTTGTCACCAACGAGAACTGGTCCATAGCAATTCTGACGGACAATGTTGAAGAAGCCCGAAGACTCAAAGAGGCAAAAAACGTCGAAGTCCGTTTTCTGAAAAACAATTACTCCTCCTGGGCAAGTGTAGAGAATCCCAAAGGACAGGAAGACAGCAGAATGGTCAACTTAAAGTTTTCAAACTCAATGGAATCATTCTGCACAGACAGATTTGTAGATATTGAGATCCTTTCAAACGAAGAGAAGGGTCTGAAAATCCCCAACAGTGCCATCACCACCGGTGATTTCTTCCTTGTCCCCAAGGAATATATCTTTGAAGGCTCCAACGGTCAGCTGGGCGTTCTCCTTCGTGTCTACACGGGCTCGGGAAGCAACAGCCAGGGAACCAGATTTATTGCTGCAGTGCCCTACAGTGAGACTGATGATGAATATTATCTCGATAATTCTGTCCTGAGAGACGGTGAGATTCTGGAGCGGCCCAATTCCACTGACCAGTTCACACTAGGCAAAAAGCAAAAACTGATCGGTGTTTACTATATCAATAAGGGATACCCTGATTTCAGGGAAGTGAAGGTCATCATGCAGAACAGTGACTATTCCATTGTTTCGTCCAACCAGTATTATGGACTTCAGGAATACGATTATATCGTTCTGCACGCGGACTCCATCCGCTTTAATAACTATTGATCCGCCTCCACTGCCCCAGGGATCGGTTCCCGGCATATAAAGGAGCAAAAATGATTGCTGAAAATATAAAAAACGTGGAAACCCGTATACAAAAGGCCTGTGAAAGGGTCGGAAGAAAACGTGAAGAGGTAACACTGATCTGTGTCACCAAGACCATGCCGGTGGAAGACCTCAGAGAAGCCTATGATGCAGGGCAGCGTTCTTTCGGTGAAAACCGCGTTCAGGAGATCAATGACAAGTTTCCGCAGCTCCCCGAAGATATACAGTGGCATATGATCGGTCACCTGCAGACCAACAAAGTAAAATACCTGATGGATAAGGTTGTAATGATCCATAGTGTCGACAGCGTACATCTGGCAAAAGCGATCAGCAAAGAAGCCGTCAAGGCCGGCCGCGTCATGGATATCCTGATCGAAATCAATGCTGCGGGAGAGGAGAGTAAATTCGGTCTGGACTACGATAATGTACTGACGATGGTAAAGGAGATCGCGCCCCTCCCCGGAATCCATATCAATGGTCTTATGACAGTTGCTCCCTATACGGATGATCCGGAAACCAATCGTGTTTTTTTCCGGAACTTACGGGAATTAGCTGTTGACATCGACCGTCAATCCATTGATAATGTCTCTATGACTGTACTTTCGATGGGAATGACTGGAGATTTTGAAGTCGCTATCGAAGAAGGTGCGACACATATCCGTGTCGGAACAGCTATTTTCGGCCAACGAAATTATGCTGTATGACAGCATGATTTTGCAATATACAGCCCTGCGCGCTGAGCCGGCGTGCCTTGGCACATGATTTTGATTCCGCCTCAGGAATCAATCAGACAGGAGGTTTAACCTATGAGTGTAATGGACAAACTCATCAACGCTATGAAGTTCAATGACGATCCGTATGACGGAGAAAACGAGAAC
>CACZQU010000336.1 GCA_902783305.1 uncultured Lachnospiraceae bacterium
GGGAGTGCGAAGCACGGAACAATCCGTAGGAGTCATTTTGCACTGCAATCATTTATGTCAGATATCAATCTGTGCTTACCGATGAGGAGAATGAAAATGACAAATGATTTCGTGCTGCAGCGCATGGAGCGCTGGCTTTCTTTCAATCAGGAGCTCCTCGGTGAAATGGACAGCCTGCTTTCCGGACTTTCCGGTGAGAAGTCTGTCATGACAGGATCTTTTCCAGGGATGCCGGATCCCTTCCTTTCGGGTGCGGTATCCGGACAACCGGATTCTCCGGCTGCTGACGCGTGGGACGAAGGAAGAGAGGAACAGGAGTTTTACAGAAAAGCCTATCAGAAAGAGCCTGACCGGGAGATGCTCCAGACCTCGCCTGATGCAGCCGTTTCCCGGTATGCCGCGGCACTGGATATCTCCCGCTATACGGCAGCTTCCCTTGAGAAAGAGGATCTTCGTACGATTATCGGCCTGTATGGGGACAGTGTGGAGGATATCTATGAGCTGGCTCCTGGCCAGAAATGGATGCTGAGCGCGGGACAAAGGGTAAAATCCGCTTTTTTCCTGCAGATCCTCACAAAAGCCGTGATATCGCTTGATCCTGCCGTATTCCGGCAGCACGCGGATGAGGTGTGCAGAAAACACGAAAACCTGCGTTCATCCTTTGTCGTAAGGGATGTACACCAGCCGTACAGGGTCGTACTGAAGGACCGGCATCCGGAGATCAATTATTTTGATGTTTCCGAGCTGAGCATGGAGGAATTTGACGAGAAAATCCGTAAGCTGATGGAGGCGGACCGGCTTCGCGGTTTTGACCTCGAAAGAGACCCGCTTCTCAGGATCAGTGTATATAAAAGCTGCGAGAAGGATACCTACGCGCTGATTCTGTCTCAGCCGCATCTGAATTCGGACGGAACCAGCCTCGGGCTTCTGATCGGAGATCTGTTCGTCGGCTATGCGCTGGATATGAACGGCATAGACAAGAAAATCGAAGCGCAGTCTTATCAGGCTTACGCGGAGTATCTTCAGCATATTGACACCCGAAGGGAGCTGGAATTCTGGAAGCAGTATCTTGGGGATGTGGAGGAGGACCAGCTTCTGCCCGGCCAGAGAGAAAGCGAGCTGGATTATGACAGCGCATCCTGCTTTGTCCCCTTCAGGGAGGATACGCCGGATCTGCTGAAAAAAGCGCAGAAAAAGCTGAAGGTCACAGGATTTGCGCTGCTGCAGGGCATCTGGGGAGTGATGACCTCAAAGCTGAAGGGAAGGAACAGTATCGTTTTCGGCACGGTCATATCGGGAAGGGATGCCGACGTGTCTGACAGTATGAAGCTTGATGGAGGGTTTGTCAATGTCCTCCCTGTAAAAGTAAAATACAACAATGAGGATACCTTTGCCTCGCTGGTCAGACGGCTTCAGTCTGATTTTGTGAATATCATGGAAAATTCCCATTGCCACCCGGACCAGATTCAGGAAGCGCTCGGCAGAAAGACATCTGTTTTCGGCCATATCCTGAACAATTATAATTTTGCCAGGCCTAAGGGATCGGGCTTCTGGGGGGAAGGCATCCCGGGAATCCGGATTATGGGAGGAGATACCTATGACAACCTTTCCGAGGATCTGTGCGTCTATTTCAAGACCGTAAACGGTCAGCCGGGATGCCATTTTTCCTACAACGCGAGAGTGTTCTCCAGCGAAATCATTGAACTGATCGGAGAGTATTTCCTGAACGCGATGTCGATTCTGAACGGCCTGACGCAGGACACGAAAATCAGCGCTTTTCCTGAGTTTGACCCTGCGCTTATCGCTGCTTCCATCAATGCGAAGCAGATGGAGCAGATGAAGATTGCCGGAATCATGAAAAAGCATCCGGTATTTGAATGCGCGGATGACGATGAACTGCTTGCGCTCTCGGAGGTATGCAGGATGTCAACCTGCGCGGAAAATGAAATGATCGTGAAGAAAGGCTGCCTTATGGAGGAGGTTCCCGTTCTTGTCAGCGGGACAGCCGCATTGTACCAGGAGACCTCTGCCGGATGGATCAATCCGGTAAGGATTCTGAAAAAAGGCGATTTCCTTTCCCATTCAGGACTTTTTGATGATGTTCCGTCGCGCAATATGGTGATGAGCGAAGCGGACGGCACGGTTGTATTTTATATTCCGGGATATGCGATGCAGAATTTCTGCCGGATCCATCCGGAAGCGCTGCTGAAAATTGTCAGGAGGCTTGATCAGGACAGGGATCTGTATATCAAGCTGTGGATCAATGCGGAATAGCAGGATCTGCCGGATCGCGTCTGAGGTTTGCGCAGGGGACAGAAACACAGGACCGGCAGTAACCGGGCTTATACCGGCAGTACTGAATATCCGGAACGGATGGTACAGTACTTACGCATATACTGCGAGGAACAATCCGCAGGCGCCATTTTGCACTACAATCGTTACTATTCAGCCGTCCCTGAAAATGCGCTTATCTGAACGTCATGCTCGCATGTAAGGGCAGATAAGCGCATTTTCAGGTGACA
>CACZQU010000337.1 GCA_902783305.1 uncultured Lachnospiraceae bacterium
ATCCAGGGGCCTGAACCCACAGCTGTGCATCTACGCTTACGGCGCATACAGTAACTTCCGTTTCCTGTTCCCGGACGTGGAGAGCATAGTCATGACGATCTATCAGCCGCGTATCGGCAACGTGGACAGCTTTGAGATCTCCGCCGCCGATCTGGTCGAATGGGCAGAAAACTACGTGAAGCCCAGAGCCATAGAAGCCGCGGGGCCGGAAGGCGTACTTATGCCGGGAGAGCATTGCAGGTTCTGTAAAGCGAAAGCTGTCTGTAAGGCTAGAGCAGAAGAAGCATTGAGCCTGGCACAGGAGCAGTTCACGGTGATCGATGGAACTTACGATACAAGCCAGGGCGAAATGCCAATGTACCGCTTCAAGTCTCCATCATCACTTAGCCAGGAAGAAATAGAAGATGTACTTCCGATTCTCAACCGTATCCAGGACTGGATCAGCTCCGTGTTCACCTATGTAACAAACGAAGCAATTACCAACGGGAGGCAATGGAAGGGCTACAAAGTGGTCGAAGGAAAGGCAAATAGAAAATATATCAGCGAGAAGATGGTCGAGGAAGCTTGCAGGAAGGCAGGCTATACCGATATCTATGAACAGTCACTTCTCCCGCTGACAAAGCTGGAAAAGAAACTGACGAAAAAGGAATTCAAACGAATCCTGGTAGATGAAGGGCTCGTGATCAAGCCGAGAGGAAAACTGACACTGACCGAGGAGGACGATCCGAGGGAAGCAGTTGATCCGGAGCGGCTGGAAGAAGAGAGCCGAAGCAGCAGGACAAACCCGGAGGATGTCTTCCGGCCGGTTACGGAGTAGGAGTCTGTACCGGCTGAAGCTCTGAAAAGAAAGGGCAGACGCTATTCATATACTGAGTTTTCAAAGGAGGAAACCACTATGGCGAATGCCAACTACACACCCAAACCTACTGAAGTATGCATCACTGGAATCGGATCATATATGAACCTGTGGGAGCCGAGAGCTTTTGGTGCAAATGAACCAAAATACAGCATGGTGATCCTGTTCAAGAAGACGGATAAGCGTCAGATTGAAGCTATCCGCAAGGCGATCGAAGCAGCGGAAGAGGCTGCTATTGACAAGGCCTGGAAGGGCAAACGTCCCGGTAAGATCAACAACCCCGTCCATGACGGTGATGAACTGGATGACAACGGCCAGCGCATCAAGGGCGTGGAGTATGAAGGCATGTACTACATGAACGTCTCCAACCGCGAAAAGCCTGGAGTTGTTGACCAAAATGTACAGCCGATCCTGGAGCGCGACAAGATCTATTCCGGCTGTATAGTAAACTGCTTTACAAATTTCTATGGATACAGTTCCAATGGAAACAATGGCATCTCCGCATCTTTGGAGAATGTGCAGCTCGTTTCTGATGGTAAACGCCTCTCCGGAAAGCAGCCTGCCAGTGTGGTGTTTGCGCCGGTGACTGACGAAGACCTGGCTGAGATCGATGAATATCTGCAGCGTGATGATCTTCCCGACTTCTTCAAATAAGCAGCTGAAAGCCAAAGGGTGCAACTGAAACCAGCAGGTCATACTCCCCGCAGGCTGAGAGACCTGGGCCGTGGGCTACAGGCGACGTGAGGAAGGTGATATGCCTTCCTCAGTTTGTCTGATTATAACATATGACATTCAGCTGAACCATACCAACACTGAAGGATAAGCCAAGACCCTATATATCTGGGGTATAGGCTTATTACACGAGGTAATGAACGTATGAATAGAAACGCGCAGATCCTGCATCCGCCCCTGCATCCGTCCAAAGCCGGGACACTGCAGATGGAATGGCCGAAGAGTTACTACGATGATCCCGGGAATCGGGACGGACCGCTGCGGCATGATATCGAGACTTACAGCCCGGTTGATCTGACAGAGCGCGGCGTTTACGTATATTCCCGGCATCCGGACTTCAAGATTCTGCTGTGCGCTTTCGCCTATGGGGATGGCCCTGTGGAAGTGATCGATCTGGCACAGGGGCAGCTGCTTCCTTCCTGGATGGAAGATGACCTGAAGAATCCTGCCGTCATGAAATCTGCCTACAATGCTATGTTCGAGCGCACATGCTGGTCAGCACACTTTGGCAGATACATTCCACCGGAAGGATGGGTGTGCACCATGATCCAGGCAGCCAGTGTATCTTATCCGTTTTCGCTAGAGATGTGTGGCGAAGCACTGGGTACAAAGATTCAGAAGGATAAACGTGGAAAGGAACTGATCAGGCTTTTTTCAATGCCGCATAAGCGGAAGAAAAAAGATCCCGACGGTACATATACAGAAGAACTCTACCGTGTACATCCGCAGGATGCCCCTGAAGACTGGGAAGCTTTCAAGGAATACAACCGGATCGACGTGGAGACTGAACGCAGTATCGCCAACAAGCTGAAAGAGTATCCGCTCGAAGGACATGAGCTGGAACTGTATCACCTGGATCAGCGGATCAACGACCGGGGCATTTTGGTTGACCGGAAATTAGTAGAAGAGGCTATACACTGTGATGCTGTTTACTCTGAAGAATTACGGGAAAAGGCGATAAAGCTCACCGGCATCAGAAATCCCAATAGCCCGCTCCAGTTCAGGGCATGGCTGGAAGAACATGGATGCATGATCGACAGCATGGGCAAGAAGCAGGTGGCAGAGTTGATAGAGAAGCTGGAGGCTGGAGAAGGTGACCCGGTTGTATGGGAAGCGCTGAAGATCCGGCAGCAGATCTCCAAGTCATCCATCAAAAAGTATCAGGCGGCGGCCCGTTTCATGTGTGAGGATGATCGTTTCCGTGGAGGCTTTCAGTTTTACGGGGCGAATCACACCGGCAGATGGTCAGGCAGGGGCCTGCAGCTTCAAAATCTCGCTCGCAATGACCTGGAGACGCTGGATCTGGCACGGGATTTCCTTCGAGAGGGAAATTTGCAGGCGCTGGAGCTGATCTACGACAGTGTACCTGATGTGCTCAGTCAGCTGGTACGAACTATGTTTATTCCGAAACCCGGCTGCCGGTTCATTGCGGCAGATTTCAATTCTGTGGAGTCTCGAGCCCTGTCGTGGCTAAGCCAGGAAAGCTGGCGGCTTGAGGCTTTTCGCAAAGGTGAGGACATCTACTGTGCAAGTGCATCACGTATGTTCGGCGTTAACGTTGTGAAGCACGGCGAAAACGGACACCTCCGTCAGCGCGGTAAAATCGCAGAACTGGCCCTCGGATACGGCGGCTCCAGCGGAGCACTTGAGTCGATGGGTGCTCTGGATAAGAAATTTGGGCTGACAAAGGAGGAACTGCCTGATTTGGTAAGCTCCTGGCGGAAAACCAACAGCAAGATCACGGAGCTGTGGTGGTCCATCGATAAAGCCGCGGAGAAGGCATTTGATACTGGTAGGGAGCAGCTGGTAGCGAACATCTGTATCGGCTATTTCGATAACAAGCTTCACATTAAACTCCCCAGCGGACGCACTCTGTACTATGTGAATCCCGGAAAGATCATGAACAGATTTAACCAGATCAATCTTGCCTATGA
>CACZQU010000338.1 GCA_902783305.1 uncultured Lachnospiraceae bacterium
CCGATAGCCGCAAGAACGGAATCCCAGTCCTTAAAGCCGTATTTACGCAGAACAGCCTCCTGAAAATGAGGCTTGACATACTGGGAAATTTTATATCCCTTTGCCCTGGCATACTGGGAAAGCAGTTCTTTCCCTCTCGTGATATTGTCTTCCTTCAGCTCCTTCTTGAACCATTGGTTGATTTTGTTTTTCGCCTGCGTGCTTTTGACAATACCAAGCCAGTCCCTGCTGGGACCCTGGGAATTCTGCGAGGTGATGATCTCGATCCGGTCTCCGTTTTTTATCTGGTAATCAATGGTCACCAGCTTCCCGTTGACCCTGGCGCCTACCATCTTGTTTCCCACCGCACTGTGGACACTGTATGCGAAGTCAATGGTAGTTGAGCCATTTGGTAAAGTCTTTACATCCCCCTGAGGCGTAAAGCAATAGACGCTGTCGGCAAAAAGATCCAGGTCGTTTTTCAGCAGGCTCATGAATTCCCGGTTATCCGACATATCCCTCTGCCATTCCAGAATCTGCCGGAGCCAGTTCAGCTTCTCTTCCTCGCTCTTGTCCACAGACTTTTTCCCGTCTGAGGACTCTTTATATTTCCAGTGCGCCGCAATTCCATACTCAGCAGTACGGTGCATTTCATAGGTACGGATCTGAATCTCAAAAGGCTGTCCGTTTGGGCCGATTAATGTAGTGTGCAAGGACTGATACATATTCGGCTTGGGCATAGCGATATAGTCCTTAAACCTGCCGGGAACCGGGGTATACATCTCATGAATCACTCCCAGTGCGGCATAACAGTCTTTCACGGAATCCACAAGAATCCGTACCGCAAATAAATCATAAATCTGGTCAATGGTTTTGCCTTGATTGACCATTTTCTTATAGATGCTGAAAAAATGCTTGATCCTGCCATCCACTTCTGCCTGGACGCCAGCATCTTCCATATGTTTTTTTACCTCATTTACAATGTTTCCGACAAATTCTTCCCGGACGGATTTCCTGAGGGCAACCTTTTCCACCAGATTGTAATAGACATCGGGCTTCAGGTATTTCAACGACAAGTCATCCAGCTCCACCTTGATCTTGGAGATTCCCAGTCTCTGGGCGATAGGAGCATAGATATCCATGGTCTCCCTCGCCTGTTCAAGCTGTTTTTCCGGGCGCATGTACTGAAGCGTACGCATATTATGCAGACGGTCGGCGAGCTTGATCAGGATGACACGGATGTCTTTCGCCATCGCGAGAAACATTTTTCTGAGATTTTCAGCCTGAACCTCCACCTTGTCCGCATCATAGGAAAGCTGCCCCAGCTTTGTCACGCCATCCACCAGCAGAGCAACCTCATCGTTGAATTCTTTTTTCAGATCATCCAGCGTCATCCAGGTATCCTCCACCGCATCGTGAAGGAGACCGGAAACAATGGTCTCTTTATCCAGTTCCAGGTCGGCCAGAATAATAGCTACGCAAAGAGGATGAATAATGTAAGGTTCTCCGGATTTGCGTTTCTGATCCTTATGTGCCTCCCTGGCAATTTCAAAGGCCTTTTGTACCATCGTGGTATCCGCAGACGGATGATACCTTTTTATGCTGCGGATAAGCTCCTCGTAAAGCACCTCAGGGCTGGTAAAATCACTCATGGACTTGACAGCGGCATCAGCTTTCCTGACGGACTCCAGCTTTTTTTTCTGGCTTTCATTCTCCATTACAGGATCTTCCGAAGTTTTTGTTACTTCAGTCATTCTTGCTTCTCCCGATTTTCCGGCAGGATGAATAGTGATACGTGCCTGAAATCCTCTCATCCATAAGCGGAAGCTTATGTCTGAAGGATTGTCTTAACGACCGGTCGCGTCCCGGCGCCCTCGGCTCCTGGCGGCATCCGGCTCAGTATCGGCGGGGTATCCCATCCGCCCTGCCTGTTTAATTATACTGGAAGGACGAAAGATCCATGACGGATATTTCGTTCCAGAGCTTATCCCGGGCAGCAGCCGATGCTGTACTCATTTCATGAGCCGCACAGCTGCCGCACGGTATAAATATTGTCAGTCATGATTCCAACGCCTGCCGGAGCTTTTTACTTGCCCTCGTAAACGATCGCGGATTCCACATCGTATCCTTTCAGCTTCTCCCTGCCTTTGAGACCGGCAAGCTCCATGAGGAATACAATCTTAACCACTTCACCACCAAGCTGCTCGATCAGCTTGATCGCCGCTTCAATCGTTCCGCCTGTTGCAATCAGATCATCGACAATCACGACCTTCTGCCCGGGTTTAATGGCATCCTTGTGGATTTCTATTGTCGCCTTTCCATATTCCAGGTCATAGCTGCATTCGATTGTCTCACAGGGAAGCTTGCCCTTTTTCCGTATCGGAACGAACGGTTTATGCAGATTATAGGCAATCGGCATGCCAAAGATAAACCCCCGGGACTCCAGTCCGACGATGACATCGACTTCCTGATCGGTAATCAGTGCCTGCATTTCATCGATCGCCGTATGAAGGCCATCCGCATCCTGCAATACACTGGTGATGTCGCGGAAGATAATGCCCGGCTCCGGAAAATCCGGAATACTTCTTACATAATCCTGTGCTTTTTTCATGATAAATCCTCCTTTTCGAAAAACACCTGTCAATACCG
>CACZQU010000339.1 GCA_902783305.1 uncultured Lachnospiraceae bacterium
ATAAATGCGCATCTGATCATGACTCCCCTTCCGGTCCCTGCCTTTGCATGGTCACCAGAGCTCAAGGAAGCCGTTTCTCTCTCCGCAAGTCCAATAAGCACGGTTTTCTCCGGGCTTTACATAGATATGATCTGCGTCGGGACAGACAGAATGAATCCGCCGGATCAGCTCCTCCTGCGAGATTTCCCCTCCGGACTGAGACTGGATGAAGAACCTTGGAAGACCCGGCTGCACAGATGACAGAGGCGAAGGATCGGTATCCGGACCGGCAGCGCTTTGTACCGGGAACTCATTTTCCGGAATCATTTCCCTGCTTACGGGATCCGGAATGCTGTCATGACAGGAGGTAATTTCCGATTCCTGCACATCTGAAATGGTGGGCGTCCCGAAATCATCCCTTGCAGAGCAGGTTTCCTGCTCCACCGGAGCGTCAGGCAGTCCGCTGTCATCCGAAGAGACACTGACAGGTGTAATGAAATGCTCCGGACCGGTTACCCCGAAAAGACCGGGAATGGAATCGTTGTCCATCATGCGGCTGGTGCGGGCCGACGCGTGATCCAGCATACTTTCGACCTTGCTTTCCAGAGCGACATTAATGAAACGGTCGACATCAATCCCCCTCAGCTCGAAGAAATAAAAAGGATTTTCGTCCAGACGAAGCCCGACACCGTACATGGCAGCTGCTACGTGCTTGCACATTAACGCCCAGTCCGGGCAGCTGCACATAAAGCTGATTTCTGCCGGTGAGGGAAACAGACCATTCTTCTGCGTAAAAAGCTCTTTAAGCTCCTCCGGAAATTTTCCGTATACCAGATCCTCCATGGTCTGGATTCTTTTTCCGCATTTTTCCAGGATAAACTGGCATTTCTCTTCAGAGAGAGGACTGATGCGGATCTCAATTTTGTATGGCGCGCGGCGGGAACCCTGCACGCGGGCCTCAATCCTTCCTTTGCTGATCTTCAGATCCACCACCGTCCCGATCCGGATATAGCGCTGTCCCCGTCCCAGACGGGTGGCATAATCCGCATATCGCTCCAGATTTTCGCACCAGGCCTGTCCCCACCAGCTCTGACAGATCGGTCCCCTCTGGCTTTGCGGAACGGCAGGCTCCATGTGCTGTCCTTTTTTCTTTGCGGAAGACACGCTGGACGCTGCCCTCATGCGAAGCTCCTCCACAGAAGGCTGGCTGTAGGAAGGAAAACTGCTCCAATATCTGCTCATCACCATTTCACCTCATCTTCAGTTTCATCCGGTTCACAGATCCAGCCGCATCAGCTTCAACAGCTCCTGATTCCCCAGCTCTGTAATCCAGCCTTCACCGCTGCTTGCACCAATTACGTTTTCCGCAAGATCCTTTTTGCTGTTGATCATGGCATCGATCTTTTCTTCAATCGTCCCCTCGCTGACCAGCTTATGGACAATGACATTTTTGTCCTGGCCGATCCGGTATGCACGGTCGGTCGCCTGGTTTTCCACGGCAGGATTCCACCATCGGTCAAAATGGATCACATGATTGGCGGAGGTCAGGTTCAGACCGGTCCCGCCAGCCTTCACAGAGAGGACCATAAAAGGTACATACTCTTTACCATTAAACTGATCCACCAGCTCCGCCCTCTTTTTCACAGGCGTTCCTCCGTGCAGAGTGAGTCCCTTGCGCCCAAAGATGGTTTCCAGATAGTGCTCCAGCGCGTCTATGATTTCCCGATATTGTGTAAAAACAAGGACTCTCTCTCTTTTTTCATAAATGGTGCTGCAGATTTCCCGAAGCATCGCGAATTTTCCGCTTTCCTCCGGAGGAAAAGCTTCCTGTCCGAGATATTGGGACGGATGATTGCAGATCTGCTTCAGCTTGGTGATCGAAGCAAGGATCAGACCCCGGCGTTCCATCGGGGTAAGATCGGTCAGGCTTTGTTCCAGGATTTTCACCTGCTGACGGTACAGCGCGATTTGCTTTTTGCTCAGCGTCACATAGTCAAGCTGTTCCATTTTTTCCGGAAGATCAGCGATGATGCGCCGGTCTGTCTTGAGTCTTCGCAGAATAAAGGGCGATACCATGTTTTTCAGCTTCTGGTAGCCTTCCGTATGATGCTCCAGCTGCTTTGCGAATTTCGTAAACTCCGTGGAGGAGCCCAGAAGACCCTTGTTGAGAAAATCAAACAAAGACCAGAGGTTGCCAAGCTCATTTTCGATGGGTGTACCTGTCATGGCAATGCGATGCGGGGCATGGAGCTTTTTGATGGAACGGGTCTGGAGTGTTCCGGCATTTTTGATCGCCTGAGCCTCATCCAGAATGACACAGGTCCATTCGACCTCCTGAAGCTTTTTTATTCTTGAAACCATATTGTAGGTCGTAATGGACAGGAAGGCAGGATCGTATTCCAGGAGCGCCTCCAGTTGCTTTGCCGGAAGACCGTGCAGGATCCTCAGGGGCAGCCCGGGTGTGAATTTCTCCGCTTCCTTCTGCCAGTTGCCCAGGAGAGAGGCGGGAACCACCAGGAGTATACGGTCATCGGGTTCTTTTTCATACAATGCCTGCAAAAAGGCCAGAATCTGAAGCGTTTTTCCCAGACCCATGTCATCCGCCAGACAAGCCCCAAAGCCCATCTGGTACATATTGTCCAGCCAGGACAGACCGGTTTCCTGATAGGGTCTGAGCGTCGCGTTGACACTCTGCGGAACCTCGCAGGTTTTCATGGAAGACGGCTGTCTCAGCCGGTACAGAAGATCCTCGAGCCATTTACCGTTGCTGATCACGGGACCGACATCGATCTCGGCTTCCGACTGATTTTTCAGACCGGCTTCCATACGCAGTGCATCCAGAAGAGAAAGCTCTCCCCGGTAGGAGTCCATCCGCTCCAGAAGCTCCCTTAACCGGCCATGGTCTGCCTCCACCCATTTCCCTTTCAGGAGAACCAGTCCTTCCGACTGCTTCAGCAGCAGCTCTATGTCTTCTTCCGTAAGGGTCATCCCGTCCACTTCCAGGGAAGGCTGCATGGTCAGCAGCCCGTCAAAGCCCAGGAAAGACGGTCTTTCCTCGCCCAGGGTCACTTTTACCGAAACCGAGGACAGATGGCGCTTCCACCAGGCAGGAACACGGCAGAGAATACCGGTATTCTCGATTTCATCAACAGCCTTCAGAATCTGGAAGGCTTCCCGGGAGGTCAGCCGGAGCGGATGAAAGAGTTCTCCCGTTTCCACGAATTCACCAATCAGCGGACAGGCCTCTGCAGCCTTGTTCAGGCAGGAAAGCAGAGAAAGAAGACGGTCTCTTTGCCCCTTGAATTCCTCCAGCGCATAGGATAAGGGCATATGCCGGATCGAATCGTCCTGTAGTTTTGTCGCGTAGGTAGCCAGAAAGGCAAAGGGAAACGCCTCGTCCTTGTTTTCCACCAGATGAAAAAAGATACGCTCCGGCACATGCAGCTCCTGGCTTTTTTCCTCCAGAAACAAAGATACCGTTCCCGGATAGGCCGCGATATGGTCAGAAAAAACCTTTGTCAGAAGGGAAAATGCCCTGGAAAGCCATTCTTCGTCGATCCATTCTGTTCCTAGTCCGAAAGGAACCGAGTACAGAAGCTTTCTCGCGGTATCCGGCTGCAGCTCAACCTCGGTTTTTTCGCGGGAAATTTCCAGCCCGGGCAGGCTGGTCAGGGCATGAAGAAACTCTGTGCTCAAAAGATGAAGCCAGAGAAAGGCAGGAGATGCCATCATGGGCTTTTCCTCAAAGCCAAGGGCAAAAAGTGCATCATAGGGATTTTCGTCAAAAAGACGTTTCCATTTCATAAGCTCCGGATAATCCTGCGCATTAATGGCTTCAACAATAAATGCATCACTGGTAAAAACCGCGTTCAGAACAGGAGCTGTGGTATTGGCTGCTTCCATGCTTATACTCCTTGAAACCGTCAGCTGTAAGGGCCTGACCAGGCGAAAACGTTACAGCAATGGCAATATAATATTTTGCGTATTTCGGAATATCGGTATTGTATCACAAAGACAGGCGGAAGATCAATCGCTAACAGTTTCCTGTATAGACATAAGTCAGATTCCGGCGGGCTATGTCCGCAAGATGATAAATCCGTCCGACATCCGTCGCCTTTCGATCCTGCATCAGAAACCTGGGAAAGAATCGTGAAATGTGAAGCGGGACTTTCCTGCCGATGGGCATCCCGTTTTTATCTTCCAGCTCACTGATCCACCGGCTGAGCTTCTCCATCTCCTGAGGGGTGTCATTTTCGCCGGGAACGATCAGGGTAGTCAGCTCCACATGGCACAGCTGCACAGCTCTGGCAATGAAGTCCATTACCATGCTTCTGCTTCCCTGTAAAACCTCCCGGTAATAGCTGTCCGTAAACCCCTTCAGATCAATGTTCATGGCATCTACAAACGGCGCAAGCTCTTCAAGAACGGAAAGCTCTGCCATACCGTTTGTCACCAGAACATTCTTCATTCCTTTTTCGTGAACCAGCTTAGCCGTATCCCGGACATATTCATAACCGATTAACGGTTCGTTATAGGTAAATGCCACCCCGATATTCCCCTTGTCCTGGTAATATGCGGCGATATCCGCCAGTATCCCTGGAGGAATGATCTCCGCCTCATCCGCAAGCTTTGCCGCCTCCCTGGACCAGGTTATCTCATAATTCTGGCAGAAGGGACAGCGAAGATTGCAGCCATAGCTCCCCACGGAAAGGATCCGGCTGCCGGGAAAAAACCGGGCAAGGGGCTTCTTCTCAATGGGATCAAGCGCAATGGACGTCACCCTTCCATAATTCAACGCTTCGATCCTGCCCTCCCGGCAGGTCCTGGCTCCACAGAAGCCGGTGCCCTTCTCCTGTATCTCTCAATGCCTGAAGCATACTTCACAGCGGGCCATATTGCTCACCTGAATTCCCAAAGATCATTTTCCCTCTCCTCCCGCAAAGCCGTGATGACGCGGCATCCCTACACATGCCGGA
>CACZQU010000340.1 GCA_902783305.1 uncultured Lachnospiraceae bacterium
CATCGGTTCTGGGATAGGTAACCAGTTTTTTCTCATATAATTCCTGAACGACACGGAGGGTTTCATCGGGACTGATCTTAAAAAGTCTGGAGCAGACATTCTGCAGCTCTGCCAGGTTGAACAGAAGGGGAGGATTTCGCTTTTCCTTTTTCCGCTCTGCCTTTTCTACCACTCCGGGAAACAGACCCTCCTCTGAACCCGCTGCTTCTTTTACTTCCCCGATCAGCTTTTCTGCCGCCGCGCGTTCCCTGAACCCGTTTTCCTTGTAAAGCAGAGGGGAACCGTAATACCGGCTTCCTTCCACCGCCCTGAATTCTCCGTCAAAGGTCTCGCCGGCAAGGGTTACAGAAGCAATTACCCGGTAAAAAGGCGTTTTCACAAAATCCCGGATTTCCCTTTCCCGGCGCACCACCATTCCCAGGACACAGGTCATGACCCGTCCGACGGAAACCGCCTGGTAATTGCACTGAAGGAAGCTGCAGATTCTGCCTGAATAACGCAGACTGAGCGCCCGTGAAAAATTGATGCCCATCAGGTAGTCTTCTTTTGCCCTGAGATAAGCGGAAGCCGCAAGATTGTCATATTCCTTCAGCTCCTTTGCCTCCCGGATTCCTCTGAGGATTTCCTCCTCCGTCTGCGAATCAATCCAGACCCGGCGCTGATCCTTGCCCTGGACATTGGCCATCTGCGCCACCAGACGGTAGATATATTCTCCCTCTCTCCCCGAATCGGTACAGACATAAATGGTGCCGACATCCGGGCGGTTCAGAAGAGAGCTGACGGTATCAAACTGCTTCTGTACATCCGGTATGACCTCATACTTGTATTGCGCCGGAAGGAAGGGCAGGGTATCAAAACTCCATTTTTTCAGCGCCGGATCGTACTTTTCCGGATAACTCATGGTCACCAGGTGACCCACGCACCACGTGACGATGCTCTCCTCCGATTCGAGATAACCATCCCGGCGTTTACCGGAAATATGCAGGGCTTTTGCGAATTCCTGAGCAACGCTTGGTTTTTCTGCGATATACAGAGCTTTGATTCGCCTCACCTCCGTGTTACAGTTCTTCCTTCGCTGTGATATAGCCCTTTGCCTTCAGGGTTTCCGCGCAAAGAACCGCGCCGCCGGCCGCCCCGCGGATCGTATTATGGGACAGACCGATAAACTTATAGTCATAAATGCTGTCTTCACGGATCCGCCCTACGCTCACGCCAAAGCCATTTTCAAAGTCCACATCCAGGGCGACCTGGGGACGGTTGTCCTCCTCAAGATACTGGATAAACTGCTTCGGGGCGCTGGGAAGCTCCAGCTCCTGCGGAAGGCCGCGGTAGCTCCGGATGGCTTCAATCAGCTGCTCCTTTGTGGGCTTTTTGCGGAACCGGACAAACACGGCAGCCGTGTGTCCGTTGAGAACCGGCACGCGGATGCACTGGCAGGTAATGGCCGGCTCATTTGCCGGAACGATTCTGCCGTCTTCTACCTTACCCCAGATTCTGAGCGGCTCCTTCTCGCTTTTTTCCTCTTCCCCGGCGATGTAAGGGATCACGTTTCCTTCCATTTCGGGCCATTCGCGGAAGGTCTTTCCGGCTCCGGAGATCGCCTGATATGTGGTCACTACCACTTCATACGGCTCAAATTCCTTCCAGGCGGTCAGAACCGGCGCATAACTCTGGATGGAACAGTTTGGCTTGACGGCGATGAAGCCTCTCTTCGTCGAAAGGCGCTTTTTCTGGGCTTCGATCACTTCGAAATGCTCCGGATTGATCTCCGGAATAACCATGGGGACATCCGGCGTCCATCGATGGGCGGAGTTGTTGGAGACCACAGGGGTTTCCGTCCGGGCATATGCTTCCTCAATGGCCCGGATCTCATCCTTGGTCATATCCACAGCCGAAAACACAAAATCGACTGCCGCAGAAACCTTCTCTACCTCAGAAACATCCATGACAACCAGGTTTTTCACCTTTTCTGGCATGGGAACCGGCATTTTCCACCTTCCCCCGACTGCCTCTTCGTAAGTTTTTCCGGCGCTTCTGGCGCTGGCTGCCACGACGCACACTTCAAACCAGGGATGATTCTCCAGCAGAGAAATAAATCTCTGACCTACCATACCTGTCGCGCCTAAGATACCGACCTTCAGTTTCCTGCTCATCTATCATACCTCCTTATCATTGTTTACCTTTTCTTTCACCCGCTCCAGTACCGCTTCATTCAGAAAACGACGGTTTTCCTTCAGATACTGTACCATGGCGTCATACCCAGGAGCACCGTAAGTGACACGTTTTTCGACGCATTCCTTCAGGCTGATGGCCTGATAGATATCCCTGCCAAAAGCAGAGCTCGCTCTCTGGTAGTCCTCAAAGGGCAGAGCATCCAGCGAGGTCTTTTTTTCTATGCAGGTAAGAACCAGCTCCCCGATGATCCTGTGGGCATCCCGGAAAGGAACGCCATGATTTACCAGATAATCCGCCGCGTCTGTGGCGTTGGTGAAGCCGTTTTTCGCGCTCTCTTCCATCCTGTCCGCCCGGAATACCATCGTCGAAAGCATCCCTTTAAAGAGGGTCAGAGAACCCTTGACCGTGTCGACCGCGTCGAATACCGGCTCCTTGTCCTCCTGCATATCCTTGTCATAAGCGAGGGGAATTCCCTTCATCGTCGTCAGCAGACTCATCAGAGCGCCATAAACCCTGCCGGTTTTTCCCCGGATCAGCTCCGCGA
>CACZQU010000341.1 GCA_902783305.1 uncultured Lachnospiraceae bacterium
CCATGGAATACGAATATAGGGGCAGGATTGTGGGAGTGCGAAGCACGGAACAATCCGTAGGAGTCATTTTGCACCGCAATCATTTATAATTGTCAGCCTGACCGAACGATTACACACATTTTGCAAAGGAGGAAAAAATGAATAAGTCATTCCTGTCACTTATGGTCTGTGTCTTTCTGCTTTCTTCGGCAGGAGTCTGTACCGCAAGCGCGGATCAGCTCGCCGATATTCAGGAGAAAGGAAAGCTGGTCATCGGACTAGAGGGAAACTGGGCGCCCTGGTCGTTTCACGACGAGGAGGACACCTTGACCGGCTTTGACGCCGAGGTCGGCCGCGCCATAGCCGGTAAGCTGGGAGTGGAAGCCGAAATTGTCGAAGGTCCCTGGGAAAGCCTCTTCGCCGGTCTCGATGCCGGGCGTTACGATCTTGTCATCAACGGCGTGGAAATCACGGAGGAAAGAAGCGAAAAATATGCCTTCTCGGATCCCTACGCCTATATCCACACTGCCCTGATCGTCCGAAGTGATAATGAAGAAATCCAGGATTTTGAAGACCTGAAGGACAAAAAAACCGTCAACAGCCTGGGAAGCACCTACATGGAGCTCGCCGAGAGCTATGGCGCCCAGGCCGTCGGTGTTTCCACTCTGGATGAAACCCTCTCCAATGTGCTCACCGGCCGGGCTGACGCGACGCTGAACGCAAATGTTTCCTTCTATGACTACCAGTCTGTCCATCCGGAAGCGGAACTGAAGATTGCCGCGATGACCAAAGAAGCCTCTGAAGTGGCAATTCCGGTCCGCAAAGAAGAAACCGCGTTTCTGGAAGCGGTTGACCAGGCAATCTCCGATGTAAAGGAAGATGGAACATTGGAGACCTTATCCGTAAAATTCTTTGGAGAAGACATCACTTCATGAAAAACGATCCTCTGGCTCCGATGCGGGAGGGAACTCCTCTTTCTAAAAGGCAGCAGCTGAAGCTGATCTGGCAGCTCAGCACACCTGCCATCATGGCTCAGATCACCTCCGTGATTCTGTCCTATGCGGATGCCTCGATGGTGGGCAGGCTCGGTGCCGAAGCCTCCGCTTCCATCGGTCTGGTGTCCTCCACCACCTGGCTGATCGGAGGACTGTGCCTTGCCGCCTCCTCCGGTTATACGGTCCAGGTCGCTCATGCCGTCGGAGGAAAGGATTATACCCGGGCCAGGATTTTTGTCCGTCACGGAATCCTTGTCTCCCTGTGCATAGGTCTTCTGTTTATGATGGCCGGTCTGGCCGTCAGCCGGCCCCTGCCGGGCTGGCTGGGAGGAGGCGAAGCGATCCGGCCGGCTGCCACAGCCTATTTTGCCATCCTTGCGGCAGGGCTTCCTCTCCAGATCATGAACTATGTGGCGGGCGGCATGCTGCAATGCAGCGGCAATATGACGGTTCCGGCAGTGTTCAATATTCTTACCTGTATAGAAAATCTCCTGTTCAATGCTCTTCTGATTTTCCCCTCCGGGACCATCCGTTTTTTCGGATGGAAGATCCCCGGCGCGGGACTTGGCGTCAGAGGAGCTGCCCTTGCCACGGTCATCTCCGAAGGCCTTGGCGCCGCAGGGATGCTCTGTTGCCTTCTGACCGCTTCCGGGCTTCTGCGTCTGAGGCAGGGTGAACATGCCCCCTTTACGTTGTCTGAGTTGAAAAAGTGGGCCAGGATCTCCGTTCCCCAGGCGTTTGAATCTGTCATCACCGGCAGCGCTTATGTCGCGTTCACAGCTGTTGTCGCACCTCTTGGAACAATCGCGATCGCGGCTAATTCCTTTTCCATCACGGCGGAAAGCCTGTGCTACATGCCAGGCTACGGAATCGGGATTGCCGCTACCACTGTGATCGGGCAAAGCTACGGCGCGGGACGCAAAGACCTGACCCGTCAGTTTTCCTGGATGCTCACCGGGCTCGGAGCCGCGGTCATGGCTGGCATGGGCGTTTTGATGTATCTTTTCGCTCCACATATGATCGCCCTTTTGTCCCCGGATCCACAGGTAAGGGCTCTTGGAACCACCGTACTGCGCATCGAAGCTTTTGCGGAGCCTCTGTACGGGGTTTCCATCGTCAGCGGCGGTATTCTCAAGGGAATGGGGGATACCCTCTCATCCAGCCTTCTGAATCTGATGAGCATGTGGGTAATCCGTATCCCGCTCGCGGCATTACTGGCCAGGCGTCTGGGGCTCAAAGGTGCCTGGATTGCCATGAGTATGGAATTATGCGCAAGAGGCATATTATTCCTCATCCGGCTGAAGCACAGCGTTTCATCGGATCACGCGTAAATACCAGATAAACATGAATTTCTTTGCAGCCCCATTGATCATCCCGTAATTCGGGGCTGTACCCTTAAGGAGTTACCGTTTATGGTCTATGCTAAGGCACTGTAACTGTTCCGTCAAGCTGAACAGTTACCATCGGGCGTGGCGCTGAAGCGCATTCCGAGTACGCCCGATGCCTGCCTGCCGATGCTTTTGCACGCCTCGCGCACTAAGTGCGCGAGGCTGACTGAACAATTACAGGATACCGTACAGTTTATCATCTGGCAAGAACTTCCTGCAGCCCATGAATGCGGGCACCCTGATGATCATTCTGCTTTTGCAGGATTTCGGAAAAGAGGGCGGAGGCCTTCTGCTTCAGATCAGAACCAGAGCTAAAGCCCGGACAGCAGATTGGATAAAAAAGATGAGGGAAACCGGAAAAATCCATTCACTTTAAAACTTGAAATTCCTA
>CACZQU010000342.1 GCA_902783305.1 uncultured Lachnospiraceae bacterium
CGGCTTTAATCCAGACGGATTTTGCCGAAGGATTGTAGAGACAGTCTTCGTTCACGGAAACGCGAAGATTTCGGAAGGCATGGATATAATCCACGATTTCAATATTTGAAGCATACCAGATATCCTCCTGTCCGCTGATCTGCTGCAGGAATTCTTCCATGAGATCCCAGTTTTTGTCCCGGTCGAACTCATAGCTGTGTCCCCAGACATAAAACAACATCAACTGGCGGTAATGAGGATGGTCGATAAATTCTTTCATGATATCAAAGACTTTGCTGTGATGGCAGGATGGATTCCATCGCATAAAGTCCTTCGGGATGTGAAAACCATTGGTGCTCTCTACTGTCCTCGAATATTCCATCCCAAGCGACAAAGCCGTCTGTATCAGCTCTTCAGAGTACTCCCCATAGGGATAGCTCATTCCGCGGACCGGATATCCGCAGCATTCCTCCAAAGTCCGCTTGTCCTCATAAATCTGCCTGACCATCTGGTCATGGGGAAGCTGGCCGAAATAAGGATGATGATATCCGTGGCAGGAAACTTCATGTCCATGATACAGCGATTTCACTTCATCCTTTCCGACGAAAGCGCTGCTGTCGGTACAGGTTCCTAATGTGCCCGCATTCAGGTGAAAGGTGGCTTTGACCTGATACCGGTTAAACAATTCCACCAGCCGCCGGTCATGGATCTGTCCGTCGTCATAGCTGAAGGTAAGCGCTTTCTTTACCCCGCGGGGAAACAGTACCTGATAATTCATGCTTTTCTCCTGTCCGCGTCATTCTTCTAGTAAACATTTTTTGTCGCTGCCATACCAACGCCGGTGCCGCCTGCATTCTCAATCACGATATCGCCGATGTGTACAGGGCATGGAACGGAAACTCCCCTGAGGGACCGGATCACGTCCATGATTTTTTCCCTGGGAATATCCGAGACGGTTTTGACCGGAACCATCCGCTCTCCGCAGGTACTGCCATAGACCTGCACGGAGCTGGTCACGATACGGGTCGGCGCGGTCACTTCTTTTCTGGCGTATTTGTCTCCTCTGGGGCAGTTGTTGCCTGTCACAAGCTGGATCTCCCCGTCCTCCATGACGACTTCGATCTGGCAGCCGAGAGGACAGCCAATACAAGTCAGGTTCACTGTATTCATCTTAAAAGTCCTCCTCTATCCGGATCTCCACCGATGTCAGGGACGAATGGGCTTCCAGGTGCTTTCTGGTGATCAGCACCTCCTCCATCTCGCCCGGAGCCATGACACGGCGTTTCTTTGTGAGAACGGGCTCACCGTCCAGGTACAGGACAACGCGCCGGTTCGTCATCACATCACCCACCCGATAGCGCAGCTTCAGCCATTTCCTGACTTTATTCGGATCAAGAAGGGAAGGCACCGTGTAGCGTATCCCTCCGGAGAAGGTCACCGGAACCGCCTGGTCCGTTTCCCCGGAAATCATGGCATCACCACAGGCGGCAATATATGCTGCCGCGCTTTCTCCGGCCAGAGAGGCCTCCTCGCTTACATAATCCACCAGGTCATGGACATGGAGGACATTGCCTGCGGCGAACACGCCGGGAATGGAGGTTTCCAGGGATTCATTGACTACAGGGCCGCCGGTAACCCGGCTGATGTCCGCTCCAAGACCGATGGTCAGCTCATTCTCAGGAAGCAGGCCTACGGAGAGCAGCAGGGTGTCGCAGGAATAGTGCTCTTCGGTGCCGGGAACCGGCTTTCTGTCCGGACCGACTTTTGCGATCACGACTCCCTCTACTCTCTCTTTCCCCTCGATGCGTACAACGGTATGAGAGAGCTTCAGCGGGATGCCGAAGTCATCCAGACATTGGACGATATTCCTTTTCAGCCCGCCGGAGTAAGGCATCAGCTCCGCACAGACCAGGACCTTTGCTCCTTCCAGGGTCATACGCCGTGCCATGATCAAGCCGATATCCCCGGAACCAAGGATGACTACCCTTCGTCCGGGAAGGTAGCCCTCGATATTTACCAGCCGCTGCGCGGTCCCGGCGGAAAAGATACCCGCCGGACGAAAGCCCGGGATATTCAGCGCCCCGCGGCTCCTCTCCCGGCAGCCCATGGCCAGGATCAGCGCTTTTGACCGCAGCAGCAAAAGCCCGTCGGTTTCATTGACCGCGGCGATTTCCTTTGCGCCGTCTTTCCCCTGGCTGACGGACAGTACCATGGTATCCAGCTTGTATTCGATGCCTCGTTCGACAACCTTGTCGATGAAGCGCTGGGCATATTCCGGCCCCGTCAGCTCCTCCTGGAAGGTGTGAAGGCCAAAACCGTTATGGATGCACTGGTTGAGAATGCCTCCCAGCCGGGTATCTCTTTCCAGGATCAGGATATTTTTTTCCCCGGCGTCCCAGGCGGCAACGGCAGCGGCGAGCCCGGCCGGTCCTCCGCCGATAATGATAAGATGGTATGTTTTCGTTTCCATTCCTGCCTCCTCACATTCTGTCCTTCACCAGGCCGACGATCACAGCGGAGTGTCCGCCTGCTTTCGTGATGTCCGCCGGATCAACGCCCCATTGCGCGGCGAGGATATCCATGATTCTGGGAGAACAGAAGCCTGCCTGACACCGGCCCATTCCGGCTCTCACCCGCCGCTTGACCCCGTCCAGGCTTTTCGCGCCCAGAGGTCTTCGGATGGCATCCAGGATTTCCCCCTCACTGACCTGCTCACAGCGGCAGACAATACGGCCATACTCCGGTTTGCTGCGGATCAGCTCCGCGAGTTCGGCAAGCGGCAGGGACTTCGGATCCAGGAAGCCCTTCCGGCGGCCGTTGAAATCCGGATTGGCTGCCAGGTTAAGCTTCACAGCCACTTCCTTTGCGATTTCCTGTCCCAGGGCAGGGGCGGCGGTTAATCCTGGTGATTCGATTCCGGCACAGTCGAAGAAATTCGGCGCGTCCTCCACCTCGCCAAGGATGAAGTCATGCCGCGCCTCATGAGCGCGCAGACCGGCAAAGCTGGTGATGACGTCCCGCAGCGGGAGGTCGTCAAAGGCCAGACCGGCCTTTTCCATCAGATCGTCAAACCCTTCGGAGGTGGTGTCCACTCCTTCCTTGTCATCGATATCCTCTGCTGTAGGTCCGATAATGGTATTGCCGTGGACCGTGGGACTGACCAGGACGCCCTTGCCGTATTTTCCGGGGACCTGGAATACGGTATGCTGCACGTAGCCGCCGGTCCGGCGGTCCAGCAGCAGATAGTCTCCCCGACGGGGGGTGATACGGATCTTGTGCGCGGACACCATGTTGTGGAGGATGTCAGAATATAAACCGGCAGCGTTCACGACCGCTCTGGTCCGTATCGATCCCTGTGCGGTCTGGACGACCCAGCAGGGATTTCCTTCTTCATCCCGGGCGGGAGTAAGTCCCTTTACTTCCGAGTCGAAGCGGAATTCCACTCCGTTGGTGAAGGCGTTCTCCGCAAAGGCAATGGTGGCTCCGAAGGGACATACAATGCCGGCTGTCGGGGCATAGAGGGCTGCCACAGGGACATGACCGACGCTGGGCTCGAGCTCCTTAAGGCGTTCCCGGCCGACGATTTCGAGACCCTCTACTCCGTTTTTCCTGCCGTTTTCCATGAGGGCTTCCAGCTTCGGGATGTCCTCCTCACCAAGGGCGAGCACGAGAGAACCGTTGTTTTTATAGGAAAAATCCAGCTCCTTTGCCAGTACCGGGTACATCTGGTTTCCCAGAAGGTTGTATTTTGCCATGAGCGATCCATGGGCAGCGTCAAACCCGGCATGAATAATGGCGGAATTTGCCTTGGACGTGCCGGTACAGACATCCTCCGACCGTTCAAGTACCAGGAAGGATCCGCGGTACGCGGACAGGAAACGGGCGATGGCGCATCCGGCGACACCCGCTCCGATAATGACGGTATCATACATGTTTTTTTCCTCTGCTGTCAGGCTTCTTTCCTTTTCATTTGTCAATCATGGGGGCGGTTTTATCCTGGGCTTCGTAGTTTTCTGGCATGCCGGAACCGCCTTTTCGTCGATGATGGTTTTATTGTAGCGGAAGAAAGCCGTAAAATCAATTGGGGATGTGTGGAAGGACAGGATTTTTTCCGTATATGTTACTACTCACGGATTAACCGTAAAGCCACGCGCGGGGAAGGGTTAGACCGTGAATTGTATCCCATATATTGTTACCATTCCCTGTCTGAAATAAGAATAAAGGAGGGGACGGCCTGCCGGCAGACAATGTCCGGCCGGCAGGCCGTCCCCTCCTTTGCTTATCCCGGCGGGAACAAATAAAGGGAAATGCAGCACTTCCGATATGATGTTCAGGTAAAGCTTAATGCATGCTGCACTTTTCTTTTTGCGTAATTACGGATCCAGGCGGAATGGATTTCCGGATCGAGCTCTTCCTTATCGCCCAGCATTTCCCTGATCGCGCAGTAGGTATCGGCCAGGCAGACCAGCCAAGCTTCTTTTGACGCAGGGATATGAAACAAGGTCAACGGCCACATATGGCTCCGGATGATGTTTTTTTCCTTTGGCGTCAGCTGGAAAACTTTTGAGGCATTTTCCAGGCTGAGCTGCGGATGGGTTATCCCATGTCTGTAATCGGAAAGATTGGTTTCCTTCTGCTTTTCTGCTACGGTGTACAGATAATAATCATGCAGCATGGCGCCCTTTGCAAGGGATATTTCGTCGATTTTCCATCCAAGCTTTTCGGCAAGATGAAAACTGTATACGGCTACATTCCTGCAGTGTACAAATGTAGGGGTTCCTTTGTGCTGCGTAAAAGACTTCAGAATACTGATCTCAGGGGTTCTGCATAATCTTTCCAGTTCAGTGTAAAACTTTTTTCTGTCATTTTTCAATAGGATTTCCTCCTTTCCTTCCTTCCGGTGTATTTCCGGTGTACCCGGAATGCGTACAGGGTAATGACGGGCAGTCTGGCTCGCCAGCTGCGCTTCATGAGGATGATACGGTTTCAGGAACCGGGACGAGCCGCCTCTCTTGTTTGTTCTATAATAGATAGAATAGCATGCGATCTGTCACAGATTCATCACACTGAAGAGATCCTCTTTGATGAGGTGTCTGCAGACACCTCATTCTGCCAATATACGATATATATGTTACGATAATATGAACAGATGGTTTTTTCTTTCTATGTCTGGCTTCAGATCCCGGGACCTTGGATCCGGAACCCGGGGAGCGCGAAGCGCGGAACAACCCGAAGGGGTCATGTTGTGCGGCAATCGTTACAATTCGCGGTCTAACCCTTCGCCGCGCGTCAGGATAAACGCATCAATCGAAAAGTAATCCGCGTGAAGGGCGCATGGCCTTAGAAATGACCATCCGCAAGCGTCGGTACTTAGCGA
>CACZQU010000343.1 GCA_902783305.1 uncultured Lachnospiraceae bacterium
CTCTCTCATGCAGCCGGACCGCCGCCGCAAGGCCGGCCGGGCCTCCTCCCACGATCAGGACGTCCACCTTTGCCCTCATTTCTCCACCTCCCGCACCTTGCCGTAAAACATCTGGGAATCAGGCCTTGCATAACGCACCTGCGTCTCCGCCAGCGAGAACTCCTCCTCGAGCATCTGCGTGATCCTCATCTGACAGTACCCGCCCTGGCAGCGTCCCATCATGCTTCTCGTCCGGTATTTCACTCCCGTCACCGTCTTTACCCCCAGGGGATTATGAATCGCCTCGAGGATTTCCGCTCTTGTCACCTTCTGGCACCGGCAGACCAGTTCACCATAATCCGGGTTTTCCGCAATTCTTCTTTGCTGCTCTTCAGGGGCCATTTCGGAAAATCTGGCGATCCCCTTTCTGACAGGATGAAAATGAGGATTGTCCTCAAAGGTTTCCCTTTCCTGCATCATCGCCGTCACATACCGGGCAATCGCCACTGACGCCGTAAGGGCGGGAGATTCCATTCCGACCAGGTTGACGGCATGAGGAGCGGCATCGTCCCGGATTTCAATTTTGAAATCCTGTATCTTCCCGTCATCATCAACCCATTTCGGCAGGATTCCGCAATAGGTGCGGATATAATCTCCCTTGGTGAAATGAGGCCAGAGCTTTTGTCCTTCCTCATACAGATAATCCAGGTTCTTCTGCTCCACACCGTATCCCGAAGGATGATCGATATCCTCCGCCGTCGGTCCCAGAAGAACATTGCCTTCTGTCGTCAGCGTCACATGGATTCCCATATAGGTATTGGAAGGAACCGTATAAATCGGCATGGGAAGATTCTTTCCCAGGCGCTGATCCAGCAGAATATAGTCGTCCTTGGAGTAAATCAGCCGATAACCGGTAAGGCCCAGCATATCCGAGATTTTCCCGCAGTTCAGCCCGGCGCTGTTCACAATCCAGCGGGTGACAAACAGCTCGTTTCCGGCGGTAACCAGATAAGAATCTCCTTCTCTCCGGATCTGTGTCACTTCATGCTCCAGATAATACCGGACACCGTTCGCCACGGCGTTTTCCGCCAGGGCAATCGTCATTCCGAAAGGATCCAGGATTCCGCTGTTCTCCGAAAACATGGCAAACTTTCCCACGACGCCGGGTACCTTTTCCTGAAGCTCTCCTTCATCCAGCATTCTAAGTCCCGCCGCCCCGTTCGCTTCTCCCTGACGGATCACCTCCAGAAGGCGTTCGTACTCCTCAGGTGTGCTTCCTACCAGTACCTTGCCGCACCGGCGAAAAGGAAAATCCAGTTCGTCGGAAAGCGTATCCATCATACGGTTGCCTTCGACACAAAGCTTCGCCTTGAGAGATCCCACGTCATAGGCAAAGCCGCCATGGCAGACACCGGTATTGCGTCCGCTGGTCTCATAGCAGATATCCATGTTTTTTTCCAGTACAGCGATGTCGAGACGATATCGGGAAAGCTCTCTGGCAATCGCACTTCCCACTACTCCGCCGCCAATGATCAGCACATCCGTCTTTACTGTCCTCATCCCTTTTCCTCCTGCAGGAGCGCCAGCCCTGGTTCGTTGTTCATGGTTCCGTCTGAAAGCCGTACCCGGTGACAGGTCAGAACGTGAATGGCCGCACCTTTTCCCGTTAATCCCGTGAACACCTCAGCCTGCTTTTATTATATCTTCCGATATGCTAAAATGCAAGTAACATCTCTCTGGTTTTTGCCACTGTTGCCTCCAGACCCATGTTGTTTTCCGCTACCGTGAGATCTGCGTATTTTTCATACAGAACACGTCTCTCCTCATAAAGCTCCCTAAGAGACACTCCCTTGGGCAGGACCACTCCCCTGGCTTTCACATCGACGAGTCTTGCTTTAAGAACTTCATACCCCACCTCCAGATAGACAATCCTGCCGAGGATCCTGAAGTGCTCCATCGCTCTTTCGGAATACACAACACTCCCTCCGGTGGCGATTACCGTTTCCTGTGCAGTGAGCCTGCAGCAGATTTCTTCCTCTGTCGCCAGAAACGCTTCATTGCCCTCCTGGCTGATAATCTCCTGAAGACGGGCATTTTTCTCTTTCTGAATCAGAAGATCCGTGTCTACAAAGTCATAACCCAAAGCCTTCGCCAGCACTACACCCACCGTGCTTTTCCCGGATGCCGGCATTCCGATCAGAATCACGTTTCTCATTTCATACCCTCTCTTGTGATGCCTTTCTGTATATCTTTCGCTGCCAGTCCGGATAGGAGACCGTATTCTTACGTGCAGGCACGACAAATCCTGTCCCGTACCCGGACTGGCCATGAATAGTAACCCTGTCCAAAAAAGTTGAAGGAATGGACAAATTTTGCACACATTTATCTGATATGATCATATCATCGGAGGCGTGAGAGATTCTTATCCAGGCAGCGCGCTGCCTTCTCCTTCCTTCTTCCATACCCCGCCTCCGAAAACAAAAACGAAAGGAGCGTCGAAACATGAAGACAACTTTTATCCCCAAAGAGCTCAGGCAGCTGATCATTCTCTGTATGAGTACCTATTATAATCTGCACGGCGAATTGCCAGGTTTCCAGGAACTGTCCCATGAGCTGGGAAGCCAGTTTACCTCGCTCCTTGGTGAAAAGGAGTTTGATGCAGGCGCGTTGATGACGGCCTGATCCGGCGTCCGTCCCCCCTCCGCTTTATTGCCCGGCGGGGATAAGGATGTCACAGAATATTCCGGCATAGCCAAAAAGTCCGCTTTTCCCAAAAGAAAAAGCGGACTCTTTTTATTTTCTCAGATCTGCACCTCTCCGGCCAGAATTGCCCGGTAATCCTTCAGGTTCTTCCTCAGCAGGGAAGGGATCGGCAGCTCATAAGGACATCGCTTCAGACATGCGCCGCATTCCACGCAATTGTCGATTTTTGCCATTTCCTTCTGCCAGTACTCTGAAAGCCAGTTCTGTGAAGGAGCCCTTCGGACCATCTGGGACATTCTGGCACATTGATTGATGATAATGCCTGCCGTGCAAGGCGCGCAGTACCCGCAGCCGCGGCAGAAATCATGGAGAAGCTCCTCCCGGTCCTTATCGATGACCTCCTGAAGCTCCGGAGTCATTTCCACATTCTTTTCAAAGAACTGCAGCCATTCATCCAGCTCGCTCTCCCTCTGTATGCCCCAGATCGGAAGTGCGTCATAGCAGCTCATAAAGGCCATGCAGGCAGCCGCATTGGTGAGCAGTCCTCCGGATAGACCCTTCATCGCGATGAATCCCATCCCTGCTTCCTTACAGGCGTTCACCAGGGCAATATCCCTGTCCGTCGCCAGATAGGAAAACGGAAACTGCAGAGTCTCGTACAGACCGCTGGCCACAATTTCCTCCGCAATCCCGATCTTGTGCGCCGTGATTCCGATATGGCGGATCTTGCCCTGCTTTTTCGCTTCCACCATTGCTTCGTATAAGCCGGTCCCGTCATCCGGGCGGTAGCACTGCTTCGCCATGTGAAGCTGATAAACATCCAGGTAATCGGTTCTCAGGGTGGAAAGCGAGGTTTCAAGATCCTTCCAGAAGCCCTCTGCCGTCTCCGACATCGTCTTTGAGGTAATATAGATCCTGTCTCTCATTCCCTCAAAAGCAGCGCCCAGCTTTTCCTCACTGTCCGAATATGCGCGGGCCGTATCGAAAAAGACCATGCCTCCATCGTACGC
>CACZQU010000344.1 GCA_902783305.1 uncultured Lachnospiraceae bacterium
ACAGCCCCGGCATCAGTCCGGCTGAAGTGCGTTACCATTCAGCGGACAGCTGAACCGCAGCGCAGATGCCGCACACAGTTCCCGGGCATAAACGATATCAAAACTGCAGATTTCCGACGGAGTCAGAAAATCCATATCTTATTCGGCACCCATTGCCGCACGGACAGTCTCATACAGACCATCGCTCCAGCCAAAGTCGCTGCCTTTTTCATAGAAGGACTGAGCGGCTTCCTTGAAGCCATCCAGAACCTCTTCCGAAGGATCGACAACCTCTACGCCTTCGTCAACCATCATATTGAGGTATTCTTCGTTCATCTCATCAACCAGCTGGTTGTTGTAAACGCCTGCCTCTTCACCGGTGGAGACCAGAAGCTCCTGCTGCTCAGGGGTAAGGCTCTCCCATACGTCGTTGGACATCACCCATGTGGTGAAGTTCAGCACATGACCGTCAAGGATGAGATACTTCGCGACTTCGTGAAGCTTTCTTCCATACAGCGTAGCCAGCGGATTCTCGGCGCCGTCAATGGTGCCGGTCTGAAGTGCCTGGTATACATCGCCCAGATCCATTCCTGTAGCGGTAGCGCCCAGCGCGTTGAAGCCCTGTGTCTGGATCTCGTTTCCGGGAACACGGATCTTCAGTCCCTTGAGGTCTTCGACCTTCTCTACTTTTTTGGTGGTCAGGGTATGGCGCTCGCCGTATTTCCAGTTGGAAGCAACGATCTTCAGTCCCTGATCGGCCAGCTTGTCGCATTGTTCCTTGTACCAGTCGCTTTCGATCAGGGTCCAGCACTGATCCCAGTCGTCAAAAAGGAAGGGACCGAATACGATGCCGAAATCCTTTACGCCGTAGTCCGCATAGAAAGCGCCGTCGGCCAGGGTCATGTAGGTTTCGCCAAAGGTCATGCCATCGATCAGCTCGGATTTGCTGCCAAGCTGGGAATCCGGATACAGCTCCAGCTTCAGGGAACCGTCGCCTTTTTCGTCAATGAGATCTGCCCATTTCTGAAGAGCCTGTCCGACAGGCTCGGACGCGGAATTCTCAAAACCGAGCTGGATCGTTACGTCGTCCGCCATGGCCGGCACAGCCAGCATAGCTGCCACTGCTAAAGATACGAGTGCGATTTTCTTCATCATAATGCTTCTCCTTTTCCTCAAGTTGAGTATGTTTATTCCGGATCCGCATGGATCCTTACGTTCCTGTTTTGCAGGAGAACGTCCTCAGGTATCCCGGCAGGAGACTGTCACAGGCTTTTTGCCGGCAAGATGACTCCGGGCTCCGGGGAGAGCGGAGCGTCACCGGCAAATGCGCTGAAAGCCTCCTTCACCGGGCGGAATCAACGCGCTTTATACCGCGTTGTAATCAAAGAAATCCAGATCCACCGGATCTCCGATATGGATGGAAACCTTCAGCATATCGCCCGGGTTGTGGGCGAAGTCGCGGAAAGCGTCTACTGCTTTATCCAGCTCATAGGAATTGGTAATGATCCGGTCAAGAGGAACGGAACCGGCATTGACCAGGTCGATCAGCTCGATGAAATCCTTCTTCATCGCGTTTCTGGAGCCATATACATTCAGTTCCTTTTTCTGGATCAGCGTGAAGTTAAAGTCGAGGTTCTGTTTTCCTACGCCGATCAGCACGACACGGCCGCCGAAGCAAGCGGCATCGATGCAGTTCTGGAAGGTGGAGGGCAGGCCGACTGCCTCGATGGTGACGTCAAAGCCCTTGGGATCGCAATGAGAGGCGCCGTCGCCGCCGATGTATTCTTCTTCTCCGGTGATTTCCCGGACCTGACGCATAAAGCTGTCCGGGTCAGAGAGGTCATTGTATATCGTTCCCTCTGCCACGCCGAGGCTCATGGCGATATCCAGCTTGCCCTGTACCGCGTCCGCGATATAGACCTTTGCCCCTTTGGCGTGAGCGGCAGCTGCTGCCAGAACCCCGATCGTGCCGGCACCGACGACCAGGACGGTTTCTCCTTCCTTTACGTCAGCACGGCTTACACCGTGGTAGCTGATGCAGAAGGGCTCAATGGCGGCAAGCAGCTTCGCATCCATGCCCTTTCCGTCGTAGCAGCGCTCTACCGGCATCGTAAAGTATTCACGGAATGCTCCGTCCCGCTGGCATCCCAGGGTCTGGTTGTTCATGCAGGCATTGACATGGCCGTGCAGACAGGAATAGCAATGTCCGCAGTTCATATAAGGATTGCAGGTCACGATCATGCCCTTTTTGATTCCGTATTCATTGTCTTCATCCACGTCGATCACCTGGGCGGAAAACTCATGGCCGGGGATCAGGGGATATTTCGCATAGGCAAAGGTGCCGCGGTAGCTGCCATTGTCACTGCCGCAGATCCCGCCGTACAGGATCTTCAGAAGAGCTTCGCCGGGCTTTCTTACAGGCTTTTCGATTTCCTCTACGCAAACCTTGCCTTCCTCCAGGATCCGGCCGCGTTCATCCAGTTTGCATGGTGCACTGATTCTGATGGCTTTCATTTTGTTCCTCCTTTTGGATGTTGTCTTTCCTTCAGATTATTTTACCGCATAGGACATTTTATGCCTTATCTTATCTTTATCCTCAATATCGATGTCCGTTCTTATGGGTACTGAATCGTCACCATTCATCGGCATCTGTCTGAAAGTCACTGAGAACTGTTCTCCTGCCCCAGAGAGGCATTGAAGATCATTGAGAACTGTCCGCCTGACGTAGAGTGACACCGAGAACCGTTCCAGTGACTCATGGCTCAGAGAGACACTGGGAATCGTCTCCGTGACTCACATGTTTATATTTGTCAATATTATAGATGGGATATGGAAAGTTTGTCAAGAGGCGCACATACTGATTTCCGATTTAAAGTAACTATAAATATAGAATGACAGACCATGGATGTTGGATATTGACAATTGTAGACGATATATGCTACTATTTTAAGTGCTTAGTTGTGCAAACCAGACAATTTTCTATTTTTGCTAAGGAGGTATTAGAATGAAAAAATCGATCCGCATTCTGGCTCCGTGTGTCATGGCAGCAGCTGTGCTGGCCGCCTCGGTAAGTGTGTCTGCTGACGGCTACAAGATCGGCTTTGCCCAGAGCTATAATGGCAACAGCTATCGTCAGACCCAGGAGGCTCTGATGGAGGAAGCCGCAAAAGAGCTGAAGGATTCCGGGGAAATCTCCGAGTACACCGTGGCTGAGGCCAACCAGGACGTTGCCACCCAGATTCAGCAGATTCAGGACTTTGCGATGCAGGGTTATGATCTGATCATCGTTGATCCCGGCTCTGCCACTGCTCTGAATGACTGCATCCAGGAAGTCTGTGATATGGGTATCCCTGTATTTGAGATTAACGACGGCCCCATCGCCATGGATCATGAAAACCTGTATCACATGTTCTTCAGCAATGAAGACATGCTGTATGCCCTGACCAAATATGTCTGCGACCAGATGGGAGGCTCAGGCAAGCTGATCGAGCTTCGCGGTGCTGCAGGCAATGCCACTGATGAGGATTTCCACAAGGGCGTTCTGAAAGCTCTCGAGGAGTATCCGGATGTGGAAGTCGTAGCGGAGATCTATACCGACTGGACCGCTTCCAAAGCGCAGACGGAGCTGAATTCCATTCTTCCCACCCTGGATCAGGTAGATGGTCTGGTCACCCAGGGCGGAGACGCTTATGCCGCTGTTCAGGCTTTCCTGTCCGCAGGCTATACTGAAGATACGCTGCCTGTTATCGCCGGTGACAACCGCGGCAGCTTCCTGAACTGGTGGGCAGAGGAAGCTCCCGAAGGATATCAGACCCTTTCCGCGGCCAGCAATCCCTGGATCGGCGCTTTCTCCCTGTATGCCGCAGTGGATCTCCTGGACGGAAACGAACTGTCCAACAACCTGATCATCCCCTTTGGCCAGGTGGATGCCGAGAGCCTTCCGGATCATGTCGGCCTGGGCGATGATGAAGTGGCTTACACCGCTTATACCCGCGATGAGATTAAGGAAATGGAAGTCCAGTAATACTCTTGGACAGATTCTGTTTCTGCGGCTGCCGCGAAAGCATAACGCGTCTTTTCCTTGCGCGGATGAGTCACGCGTCTGATGCGAATGTCTGAATCCTGTTGTTTTATATGGTAGACGGAAATACGGCCCTGGCGGCCGTATTTCCATATTTTCAGAGAAAAGAGGGTAAACAATCGTGAATACTATTGAAAAGCTTCTGGATTTGCTGGAGAGCTCACGCTTCGTGGATATGACCCATGATCTGGATGAAAGCATTCCGTACTGGCCTACACATAAGCCTTTTTCCGCGGAGCTGGGAGATCATCAGAGCAAGGGAGATGAATCCTATTGGAGGACAATCACCATTGGCGAACATTCCGGCACACATATTGACGCTCTTTCCCACTTTTTCGAGGGCAGCAAAAATGTAGATGAAATTCCCCTGACCCAGATCATAGGGCGTGGAGTAAACATCGACGTGACCGATACGCCGCCCTGCGGAAGGGTACCGCTTGAAGCGGTAAAGGCTTTTGAGCGTGAAAACGGTGAGATCCGGGAAGGAGATATCGTTTTTTTCCGCTTTGGCTGGGATGAAAAGTGGACAGACAATGAGAATTTTCTGAAGGACTGGCCGGGGACTTCAGAAGAGACGGCGGAGTATCTGCTGAGCAGGAAGGTAAAAGCCGTCGGCTGTGATACCCTGGCTCTGGACGCATTTGGGGGAGAGAATGTCTCTCACCGCGTACTGCTGGGCAACGGCATCAACATCATCGAAAATGTCGATAAGCTTGGCGAGCTTCCGGCTTTCTTTGGAGTCATCGGTCTTCCCTGCAGGTTCAAGGGAGGCTCGGGTTCTACCCTGCGCCTGGTGGCGCTGCTGGACAGATAGATAGGGGGGAAAGCGATTGAAACATCAGGAAGGCCAGAAGCCATATCTGAGCCTGAAGAATATTGATCGCTTCTTCGGCATTACCAGGGCGCTGGAGGGCGTCAATCTGGACATTTACGCCGGAGAAGTCATCGGACTGATCGGCCCGAACGGTGCCGGGAAATCCACAATGATGAAAATTCTCACAGGCGTACTTCCCAGGACCGCCGGAGACATCGTTTTCCAGGACAGCGTTCAGGAAAACTACAACGCGAAATTCGCGAAGCAGATCGGTATAAACTGTGCCTATCAGGATCTTTCGCTGTGTACGAATCTCAGCGTGTTTGAGAATTTTGCCATGCTCAATATGAGCCATGGCACAGCACCCTCCGTCGGCTGGAGAAAGAAAGCACAAAAAGAGGCCAAGGCTCTGCTGGAGCGTTATTTCCCCGGTAATGGCATAGATGTTACCAGACCCATCGAAGACCTCTCCCTGACCGATCAGCAGGTGGTGGAAATCTGTAAGACACTGATGGCGGAGAATCTGAAAATACTGATTCTGGACGAGCCTACCAGCGCCCTGTCTTCAGATAAAGCGGCCCAGCTGCACTCGGTCGTAAAGGAGCTCAGTGCCAAGGGAATCGCTGTCATTTACATCTCTCATAAGCTGGATGAGATCCGCATCGTGTCCGACCGGATCAACATTCTGACAAACGGGAAAAACAACGGAGAATTTTACA
>CACZQU010000345.1 GCA_902783305.1 uncultured Lachnospiraceae bacterium
AATGACTGCCGAAGGCAGGAGTTTAGTGTAACTGCATATACCGCGGCAAATAATTTCAACCGGCAGTTAATTTCGTTCGCGAGTATAGAATTTTCTAAGGCACTGTCAATAAATAACTTCCGCAAGATGCGCAGGATTTTTCTTCGAGTTCACGGGACAGGATGAGAAAGGCAGAATTTATGCTGAAACCGGAATATAAAAGAGATGTCAATCAGAATTACCTGATTCTCCACATGGAGAATGAAATCGATACGGAATCCTATCAGATCCGCATGCTCATGACGAACACGGTTCCGGGGCTTCTTCCCTGCAGACTTCAGAGCGTGGACAACCAGGTCTGTGCATTCTATGAGATCACATCCCGTCAGCAGCTGACCTCCGTCTGTGATGGAAAAAAGCTGTCCTATGCGGATCTGCAGCTGATCTTTGGAGGGTTCGTCCATGTCATGGAAGCCATGGCAGAGTACCTGCTCAATCCTGACATGCTGATCATCCATCCGGACTATATGTACACGGATCCAGGTCAGAAAGAGATGTTCTTCTGCTGTCTGCCGGGTTACAGCAGACAGATCCGTATCCAGTTCCAGGAGCTGACAGAATACATACTGCCAGGACTGGACCATGAGGACGCCAGAGCAGTTATGCTGGGCTACGGAGTATATCGGCGTGCCATGGACGATACCTTTCATTTAGAGCAGATCAAAGAAGAGCTTTATAAATACAGGGAGCCTCCTGCAGATACCCGGACAGGACTGCCTCCGGTCAGCGGTCCGGCGGCGGTGGATCAGAGCTTCATGGCATCCCGTTTCCCGGATGAAGCCCAACGGATAAGAAGCACTCAGGATCCTCTCTCTGCTCCTGTTTTTTCCGCAGAGCTGTCCCCGGCGGATCATAAAGCTCTTCGGGACAGAAGTTTTCTCTGGCAGGTCATCGGCGTCTGCCTCTCATCGGCTGCTCTTGCCGGATGCTGTGCCGCCAGATATCTGGGATACCTGCCGGATATCCCGACAGCCGCCATTCTTGGCGCCGGTGTGATCCTTATGGGATTATCGGTCCTGATCAGCAGGCTGATTGCCGGAAAGAAAGAAAAGAAGGGGCAGACGGTGCTGGACGAGCTCATGGCCGGTCAGAAAGAAAGGATCCCTTCGCCGCCCATGCCGGATCCGGAAGCAGACCTTGCAGCCAAAGCATCTTCTCAGGCCATGGGACGTCTGGATATCCGCGAAGCTTTCTCCCCCTCCGCTGCCAGTGAACGTGAATCTCAGGATCCCTTCAACAGCTTTGGAAAGACCTGGGACATCCGCTCCGCTCTGGGGCATTTCGAAAAAAACGATGAATCACATCGTCCTGAAAGCCTCTCCCCTTCCCGCAATCCGGAAAGCAGCGAGACCGTCGTGCTGACAGCCGCCTTGAAAACCGGCCCGGCCTCCCTCGTCAGCAGGGAGCCTGGGGAGCTGGCAACCATCTATCTCTCAGAAGAGCTGACCGTGATCGGAAAACTGGCAAACGCAGCGGATGCCGTGATCGACATGCCCACTGTCAGCCGTATCCATGCAAAAGTGCGCAGGCGGGACGGAGAGTATTATCTCACAGATCTGAATTCCCGCAACGGTACATCTGTCAACGGAAAAATCCTCCATGCCAATGAAGACTGTCTCCTGAATGATCAGGATGAAGTAGACTTTGCCCAGGCCAGGTACATATTCCTTAAATGAAGGAAAATCCCGCCTGCAGGATTCTTCGCCTGAAGCGGGCTGATTTATCGTCATTCTCCTCTCTGCTGCAGTGCAGTGTGATCTGTCTTAAACGCAGTCATTCCATCTGTTCGGTTGCCATTCAGGAGTCATTCAGCAAGGCAGGAATGTTGAAGGTACCTGTGATGATGTTACAGGATTGGGATTTTTACAGAAAAGCATTTAAACCTTGAGTACAGAACCAAAACCAGATTCAGATGAAAAAGCAGAGTCTTTAGTCAGTCCGTGGTGATTACTTTTACGGATACGAACTCGTATATCATGCATCCTATTGACAGCAAGACAAAAGGACCCAGGGATCATACCTGAGTCCTTTTGTCTTGCTGTTAATGAGATACATGATATAAGAGTTCGTATCTGTTGCAAAGATCACCAATTCCCCACTATATCTACCTCGGTTTTAACCTCATTATTAAGAGGTTCTGCCTCTTTTTTTTCATGTAATAAACGAGGGTCGATATCGTAAGCAGCAGCATCACCCCCACCTGCGACAGAATCCAGTTCATCATCCATCAGCTTTTCATCTGCTGCGGAGATCTGCTCCTCCTTTTTGCCAGCTGCAGTGGAAATAGTTTTGCCTTTCTCTATCAAGATAAACCTCTTTTTACGTGAAACAAGGAACCGTCCCCAGGTTCACCCTGGTTCATGAATCTTACCAACCACTGACACGTGGTTTATCGGTATCTCCCGGACCTCCGTCCACACAGCAACATACTCCTATGATATCTCTTTCGCTCGTTTGCGGACCTCCGTCTAAACAACAACAATCTCCTATGATATCATTTCTTCCGCCTGCAACGGCATTCAGCTCATCATCGCCCATCACACCTTCAACCGGCGCCTGATCCATGGTCAGATCATCCTCAGACAAGTCAAATCCATACCCCTTCGCCAGTTTGATGGCCTGAGGGATGGCTGTCTTCATGTTGCTCCTGTCGATTTGAAGGAGCTTTGCTTTCAGTTCTTCGTTTTTGCTGGCCTCAGCAAAAAAAGCTTTTCCCTTTTCTGTCATGATAATAAAACCTCCTTATCATAAAACAAAATTGTAGTTACCAATAGTATATACGTATTCCGGGTTCCATGTCTATAGTTCAACATCTTTTTTAAGTGCTTTTCTGTATAAACACAATACTGTAACATCATCGCAAAAAGAGATGGATCAAGTACGGGGCTATCGTAGAAAAGTTGATCCCCGGTGCCGAAAACATGGCCGATGACCAGGTTATAAAAATCCT
>CACZQU010000346.1 GCA_902783305.1 uncultured Lachnospiraceae bacterium
ATTATGTTCCATTATCGTCTGAATCTCAGTAATTTCATTTGCAGCATTTCGTCTTATATGAGCTGCTAACTGATATTTTTTTCCCATATCGTACATATCCATCATCGCCCCTAATATTTTCCTGGAATCTAATCCGCAAAACAGTGCGCTTCTATAGTTCTGTCATCTTTGCTCCCAACCTTACTTTATATTACCGGATATAATTATCATATCATTTTATATGTCAAAAAATCCCGACATTTATTGTTTCTGTTTTTTTATGTGGTATTTATAGATCTGGTCAGTGAAAAATCAGATCCCACAGTCAGAACCGCTTTCCTTTTTTGCGCAGCCGGCCTTCACCACTGAATCCCTCAAATACAATCTTGACAATCTCATTCTGCGGATATAAGATAAAATCACTTATCTAGGACACGGCATTGCCCATTCGTCGGGCTTTTTTCCCTGTTTGGAGAACTAACTGAATATCGCCCTTCAGGGAAGCTGCTTTCGAAAATCAATTGGAAGCGGGTATTGTGTATTCGTCTCAGAACCCGTTATTTTTCCGTATACCTTCCTCTGCAAGGGCACCCACGCTCAGCGACATTGGAAGGAGGATTTTTCATGGGCAAGAAACTCGAAGACATGAATCTTATGGATGCGTTCTTTTTTTCTGTCACCAAGTCAAGTAAGAAACACGCAATCCCGATCGCCGAGAGGATCCTCGCGCCAGTGCTTCAACGTGAGGTAAAGGTGAAATCTGTCAGCGCCGAGATGGCTGTTTTCCCTCATGCTCCTGGCAAACACGGGATCCGCATGGATGCTTATGTGGAAGAAAACAATGCCGACGTGACAGGCGGAACCATTTATGACCTCGAGCCGGAAAATAAAGAGCAGAAAAAAGCAGATCTGCCAAAGAGGGCTCGTTTTGACCATTCCCGGATCGACAGTTATACGCTGGCGTCCGGAATGGATTATCGGGAACTGGGAAAATGCTTTGTTATCTTCTTCTGTTCTTTCGATCCCTTCGGTGAAGGCAGAATGATGTACACGATCCGAAATCATTGCGTGGAACTCCCCAAAATGGAGTATGATGATGGCGCTGTCACTTTATTCCTATACACCAGAGGGACAGGTGGAGAACCGCCAAAGGATCTTGCGCAGCTGCTTCATTACATGCAGGATTCCATCCTCGCAAACGCTGTCAACGATAATCTTAAAGATATTCAGGAAAGAGTCGCGGATCTGAAGAGCGACCCGGAAATCAAGAGGATGCATATGGATTGGGACATGTTTATTGAAGAAGAACGGGAAGAGGCCGCTGAAGAGGCAAACAGGCGGGCGGAGAAAGCAGAAGCCATGGCAGCAGAAGCCATTTTGCGGGCCGACAAGGCGGAAGCTCAGGCTTCCGAGGCCTCTCTGCGGGCTGACAAGGCTGAAGCTCAGGCTTCCGAGGCCTCTCTGCGGGCTGATCGTTATCTGGCGCTTCTCCGGGATCACGGTATCGATCTGGATACGGATGTCTGAAATGCTGCAGCAAAAACGAGTAAATAAGCGTAAATCGGGGCTGTGAAAAAAGTCTCCTGTTCCTCTCCGTCACATCTGTCGGAACACCTGTATTACAGTCATAACCTACGACGTGCAGAAATCAGAACAGGACTTTTTTCACAGCCCCAGATGCAATCACAAAGCTTCACCAGAAAAGATTTAATGAAGAATCTTCTACCTGATATAGACAACTCCATCATCCGCGTAGCTCAGAGGCTTTCCCGGGTCTCCGGCTTCGCACGCGCGGATCACAGCCTTCACGCTGATGTCTTTTTCATTGTTCATCAGTCGGTCTGCCCGCCGGAACAGCCGGATCGCTTCTTCCATGTGGTTCAATCTGCGGTATGCCGTTCCCACAATAAAGTTAATGTCAATATTATTGGCATAGCGCTGTTGTATTTTCCTCAATGGCGCCAGATCATCTTCCTCCAGCGTAAACAGCCGGCTGGCAAGCTCCGCCTGCAGCCTTTCCGGCATATTTTCAATACGGGTATCCTTCACGATCCTGTCTTCATCCACGGTTTCTTCTGTAAACCGGGCAGACGGACACATCGA
>CACZQU010000347.1 GCA_902783305.1 uncultured Lachnospiraceae bacterium
ATACGAATATAGGGGCGTGCAAAGAATCCATCGCTCCACTTGCGAGCAAGCTCGCAGTGGAGCATGGCTTTTTGCACTGGAGTCATCTATACGATACTGAAGATACGGCAAAAGAAAAACGCTTGCCAATGTCCGTGCAGGTAAAAACGGATCAACAAAAAATATGAGATAAAGGAAGCGATAGAGTGTTTACAGTCAGCATTGTCATTCCCTTTTATAACTGTCAAGAATACCTGGATGCCTGTCTGGAAAGCCTGGATCATCAGACCTGGCAGGAGCTGGAGCTGATTTTCGTGGATGACGGCAGCACAGACGGGGGAGCGGATTATCTGGCGCAGCAGCTGGAGAACCGGATGGATGCCAGGCTGATCCGCAAGTCCCACTCCGGCATGCCTGATTCGAGGAGAGCCGGCCTTGCCGCCGCTCACGGAAAATATGTCTATTTCCTTAATGTGGAGAATTTCCTGCTGGAGGGAGCCATTGAAAGTGCCGTCTGGATCGCGGAAAACAATGCCGTCCAGGTGGCGGTGTTTGCCTCATTGGATGTGAGTGCGGATACTCCGTCCATCAGGGAGCTCCACGAGCTGGGAGTAGATCAGCGCAAGGGCGGCCCTTTTCTGCAAAGGAGTGTCAAGGCAAACCGTATCTATACCGGGATCGGTTTCGTCAAGGCTTCCCTGGCTTCCAGAGACGGCCTGTATTCCCCGGTATGGCTGAATCTGTACCGCAGGGATTTTCTCGTGGCGAATCATATCACCTTTGATCCCGAGGAAAATGAAGATTATCCCTTTGTGATGGATGCTTATCTGGCAGCGGAAAGAGTATGCTACAGCGGGCAGGTGCTTCACTGCCGCAGGCTCCTGCCCCGCAAGGTGAATGACGGTGTCGAAGGAGAGCGGAGAATCCGGGCTGCCTTTGCCGCCGCGCAGCACAGCGAGAAGGTCAGCCGGGAGTATTCGGACCGGGTGGATTACCGGACGCTCCTGCGCCGCTGGGAGCTGGCCAACGCATGGCTGATTTACAGAGAGCTTCGGACCTGCAGCGGCAGACTGAGGCTGAAATACAAATACAAGGCGATGAGCTATGTCGCTCTGAGGCCGGATATGATGAGCATACGGCTGCTCTTGTATATGGCATTTCTTTGAAGGGAGTCAGGGGGGCGGTTCTCAGCGACACGCTATGGGAGTCATTCAGGTGTCAACGGGGACGGTTCTCAGTGTCATGAGGGTGTCAACGGGGACGGTTCTCAATGTCATTGAAAACCGTCCCCTCATGATACAGAGAACCGTCCCCACTGTCATGGAGAACCGTCCCCACTGACAGTCCCCACTGACATCTCGGACTGGGTGGATTACCGGACGCTTTTGCGCCGCTGGGAGCTGGCCAACGCATGGCTGATTTACAGAGAGCTTCGAACCTGCAGCGGCAGGCTGAAGCTGAAATACAAATACAAGGTGATGAGCTATGTGGCTCTGCGGCCGGATATGATGAGCATACGACTGCTCTTGTCAACGTGTCAACGGGGACGGTTCTCAGTGTCATTGAAAACTGTCCCACCATGACACACTGACATGACATTGAGAACCGTCCCCACTGTCACCCACTGTCACGCCCTTGGCTCACCCTTGACCCATGAGTATAAGAAAATGAAGAAAATAGACTTTGATCACGGCAGTATTTTTTCCAATATTATTCAGACAGCTCTCCCCATGCTGACGGCACAGATTCTCAGTCTTCTGTACAGTATAGTTGACCGGATCTATATTGGCAGGATTCCCGGAGAGGGAACGCAGGCTCTTGGCGCGGTGGGGCTTTGCTTCCCGGTTATTCTCATCGTGGCCGCGTTCACCAATATGTACGGGATGGGCGGAGGCCCTCTGTTTTCCATCGAGCTGGGAAGAGGAAACCGGAAGAAGGCAGGAGAGCTTCTCAACACCGCGCTGCGGCTTCAGGTGCTGACCGCCCTGATTCTGACCGGAGTGTGCGAGCTGACCGGAAGCAGGCTTCTGCTGCTTTTCGGAGCAACCCCGGCGGAGCTTCCTGTCACGCTCTCCTATCTGCGGATCTATATGCTGGGAACCGTTTTTCACATGATCAGTGCCGGAATGGGTCCCTTCATTGTGGCTCAGGGCTATTCCGTTTTCAGCATGGCCAGCGTGGCCGCCGGAGCCGTCGCCAACCTGATCCTGGATCCCATCCTGATTTTCCGCTTCGGAATGGGTGTGGAGGGGGCTGCCGCTGCCACGGTGATTTCCCAGTTTCTCGCTGCCGGAGTGACCTTCTTTTTTCTTCTTGGCAGAAAGAACGAGTTTCCTCTCACCCTGGGCATTGCCCTTCCCTATGCGGGACAGATCATGGGACTGGGGACAGCGCCTTTCATTATGCAGATCACCAACTCTATGGTGCAGATTGCCTGCAACAATGTGCTGATGCACTTCGGCGGAGCCGCCTATGTCTCCATCATGACGATCGTCTCCTCGGTCCGCTCTATCCTGGATACGCCTGTGATGGCCGTCGCGGAGGGGACTTCTCCCATTATCAGCTACAATTACGGGGCGCGAAGACCCGAAAAGATACGAAAAGCCATCAAGATCATGACCTTGATGGCTCTGGCTTATACTTCGTCGATGTGGCTGCTGGTGTTTGTCAGGCCGGTGTGGTTTGTCCGCATTTTCAGCTCGGACCGCGTACTGATGGATCAATGCGCGAGAGCACTTCATCTGTATTTTTATGCCTTTGTCTTCCAGACGCTTCAGTACAGCGGGCAGACGGTATTCAAGGCACTGAACAAGCGGGAAAAAGCGATCTTTTTCAGCCTCCTGCGAAAAGCCGTTCTTGTGGTTCCGCTGACCTACGCTCTTCCCTGTCTGCTGGGGATGGGCACGGACGGCGTGTTTCTCGCCGAGCCGGTGTCAAACGTCATCGGCGGAACTGCCTGCTTTGTGACGATGCTGGCGACAGTGATGCCGGAACTGAAAGCGATGGATAGCTGTCCAGTCAGTGCCTCGCACCAGCTGCAAGGCACGTGTCACAAAAGCTGAACAGCCAGCGGCAGGCGCTCTTCCATTGCGCCAAAAGGCACCCGCGCCTGCCGCCGTAACGGTGAAGGAGCTTGTGACGGAACAGTTACAGCGATACAAGCTTAAATGTCCGGTCAGTCAGGGACGGTTCTCTGTACAGTCAGAGCACCGTCCCTGACTGGTATTGAACCGTGGACAGAGTAAATCATTACGATCTTTCACAACATAACAGGAGTACATATGGCACAGAATAAAGAGATTTATTTTTCCTGCCCGGACGCGAAAAAGTGCGGAGGATGTCCCTCCCTGAAGCTCAGCTACCGCGGGCAGCTGCAGGAAAAGGAAAACCATTGCCGGGAGCTGCTTAGCCGTCTGTGCAATGTCCGGCCGATTATCGGTATGGATTCACCTTTCTACTACCGGAACAAAGTGCATCGTGTTTTCGGGCGTGACGCCCGCGGGCATGTCCTGTATGGGATATACGAGGCCGGAACTCACCGGATCATCCCGGTGGAAAAGTGTAAAATTGAAGATGAAGAAAGCCAGGAAATCATCCGTACGGTTTATCAGATGCTGCGTTCCTTCAAGATCAAGACCTATGACGAGGATACCGGATATGGTTTACTGCGCCATGTCCTCGTCCGCAAAGGCTTTTCTTCCGGCGAAATCATGGTGGTGCTGGTCGTTTCCTCGCCGGTTTTTCCCTCAAAGAATAATTTTGTCCACGCTCTCCTTAAAGCTCATCCTCAGATCACGACCGTCGTCCTGAATGTCAATCCACGGAAAACCAGCATGATCCTGGGTGACAAGGAAACCATTCTCTATGGGAAGGGACAGATCCAGGACACGTTGTGCGGATGCACCTTCCGGATTTCCTCCCGTTCCTTTTATCAGGTGAACCCGGTTCAGACAGAGATCCTGTACCGGACAGCTGTCGAATATGCCGGTCTTACCGGCAAAGAAACGGTCATCGACGCCTATTGCGGAGTCGGAACGATCGGGATTATCGCCGCCGCAAGGGCTCAGAAGGTGATCAGCATAGAGCTCAATCATGATGCGCTTAAGGACGCCAGATACAATGCCCGGGCCAATCATGCGGACAATGTGGAGTTTTACGAGGGAGATGCCAGCGTATTTCTCCGGGATATGGCGGCGGACGGATACAAGGCAGACGTTATTTTTCTGGATCCGCCAAGGGCAGGCAGCGATGAAACCTTTCTTTCCAGTGCGGCAGCGCTTGCCCCTTCCCGGATCGTTTATGTATCGTGCAATCCTGAAACCCTTGCGCGGGATCTGGATTACCTGACCCGTCATGGATACCGGGCAAAAAAAGCACAGCCTGTAGATATGTTTCCGGGAACCGGGCACGTCGAGACGGTAGTTTTGCTGTCCAGAAATACATAAGGAAAAACGCTCGAAAAGCCTGATATCAGGGGCTTCTGCATTCGGGGGGGAGATATCCTCCAGGCTGCGGAAGCCTCTTTAAAATGGTACCCAGATGATGGACACTGACTTGACAGTTAAGTACCCATCATCTGGGTACTGTTTTTTTGTTTGTAAATAGTAGATAAGTAATATATGACTCCAGTGCAAAAAGCCATGCTCCACTGCGAGCTTGCTCG
>CACZQU010000348.1 GCA_902783305.1 uncultured Lachnospiraceae bacterium
GCAAGATGGATGATGTGATCTATGAAGAATTCAAAGGTACGGGAAATATGGAACTGGTTCTGGACCGCAGGCTTCAGGAACGCAGGATCTTTCCCGCAATCGACATCCAGAAATCGGGAACCCGGAGGGAGGATCTCCTTCTGACCAGGGAGGAGCAGGAGGCTGTATATATTATGCGCAGGGCTCTGAACGGCATGAAAAGCGAGGAGGCGGCAGAACAGATTCTGAATATGTTTGCCCGCACGAGAACCAATGCCGAGTTCGTACAGGCGGTGAAGCGCCAGAAATGGTGAAAAAACGCTTGCATTACGAAAAATCCTATGCTATACTGACTTGGTTGTGTCAGGAAAATACTCCTGCGTAAAAGAGCAGGGGAATGAATAGAAATCAAAAAAGGGGTGAAAACATGAAGGAAGGAATCCATCCGGAGTATTATCAGGCGACCGTGAGCTGCAACTGCGGCAACACTTTTGTCACTGGTTCCACCAAAAAGGACATCCACGTAGAAATCTGCGCGAAATGCCATCCGTTCTATACCGGACAGCAGAAGACGACACAGGCGCGTGGCCGTATTGACAAGTTCAACAGGAAGTATGGCCTGGGGAACAAATAATATCTGCATAGGGACGACACGGAAGGTTGAGGTTGGTATGATCTCAACCTTTCTTTGTGTTTATATGGCGCGCAGGCGCTGTAAAAAAGAGAGGGAAAATGAAACCATCGAAAATTGGCGGACAGGCCGTCATGGAAGGAATTATGATGCGGCATGGCGACAAATACGCGGTAGGCGTGCGCAGGCCGGATCAGGGAATTGAAATCAAGGTAGAGGATTACCGCAGTATTTTTGGCAGCTCCGGCTGGATAAAGAAGCCGGTGATACGGGGCATGGTAAGCTTTGTGGATTCTCTCGTTGTCGGTACGAAATGCCTGATGTACTCCGCGGAGATTGCCGGTGATGAGGAGGAAGAAGAGGAGAAGAAGGCTCCCATTACCGAGGAGGAAAGGAACGCGAAGAAAGAGAAAGAGGATCGGATGTTTAAATGGCTTCTCTATGCAACAGTGGCCGTTTCGATCGTTATCTCTGTCGCGGTATTCATGCTTCTGCCTTATACCCTGGCGAGCCTTCTGCGTCGGATCGGTGCCGGTGAGGCTCTGGTCACGGTCGTGGAAGCCATTGTCAAGCTGACGCTGTTTATGGGCTATATGCTTCTGATTTCCAGGATGAAGGATATTCAGCGGACGTTCATGTATCATGGGGCGGAGCATAAGTGCATCAACTGCGTGGAAAACGGACTGCCCCTTACGGTGGAAAATGTGATGATCAGTTCACGGCAGCACAGAAGATGCGGGACAAGCTTCCTGTTTCTGGTCATGATTGTCAGCATTTTCCTGCATTTTATTTTTGTGCTGGTGCCAAGCTATCCGGTCCGCCTGTTCGGACGTCTGCTGATGATACCGGTTGTCGCCGGGGTTTCCTTTGAGATCATCCAGTGGGCGGGAAGGACCGACTCCCGTCTGGCCTGCTGGGCCAGCAAACCCGGTCTGGCCATGCAGAAATTTACGACCAGGGAGCCAACGCCCGATATGGCTGAGGTTGCGATTAAGGCCGTAGAGGCTGTTTTTGACTGGCGGGAATATCTCTCTGAGGAGTTTGGATGGAAAGAAGAGGGAAGTGACGAGGCGGAGAGGAAGCCGGAGGCTTCATGAGTACCCGCAGGGATCTCTGGGAAGAGGGGACGGCCTTGCTTAAGGAAAGCGGAATCGAGGAAGCCAGGCTGGATGCCTGGCTCCTTCTCGAATATCGGCTGGGGGTGAGCCGCTCTTCCTACTGGCTGGATCCGGACCGCCTTGTGTCAAAGGAGGAAGAAACCCAGGTGAGGGATCTGTTCAGGCTCAGGGCAAAGCGGATACCCTTACAGTACGTGACGGGAGAAGCCTGGTTTTACGGCAGACGCTTCCTGGTAAACGAAAATGTTCTGATCCCCAGGCAGGACACGGAAATTCTGGTGGAAGAGGCTTTGAAGAGACTTTCGGAGCAGAAAACTCCCTTTGTGCTGGACCTGTGTACCGGATCCGGCTGTATTCTGATTACGCTGCTGAAGGAGCGGGAGGATGCGTCGGGACTGGGAGTGGATATTTCCGGAAAGGCTCTTGATATTGCCCGTGA
>CACZQU010000349.1 GCA_902783305.1 uncultured Lachnospiraceae bacterium
AAACCGATATATCGTAAACCGGTTTTGCAGGGACAGAAAAAAACAGAAAGGAGCCAGCAGCTGTCGGAACATGCGAAGCATGTGACATACAGATGCGGCATCCGACAGTATTCGACTTAAGATAAATCTACGTTTATAGAGGAGAGCAGAAATGACGAGGATAAACCGAAACTATCTGAAACTGCCCGGCAGCTATCTTTTCTCGACGATCGGGAAAAAGGTGAGGGAATACGAGGCGGCGCATCCGGAAAAGAAGGTGATCCGTCTTGGAATAGGCGATGTCACACAACCCATCGCCCCTGAAATCATCAAAGCGCTGCACCAGGCGGTAGATGAGATGGCTGATGAGGAGACATTCAGGGGATACGCTCCGGATCTGGGCTATGAATTCCTGAGAAATGTGATTGCGGAAAAGGACTTTAAAGCGAGAGGATGTGAGATCTCAGCAGAAGAGATTTTCATTTCCGACGGGGCAAAGTGCGACTGCGGCAACATCCAGGAAATCTTCGGAATGGAGAACAGTATAGCGGTTCAGGATCCGGTGTATCCTGTTTATGTAGATTCCAATGTCATGGCGGGAAGAACCGGATCCTTTGATGCCGGAAGGCAGCAGTATAAGGATGTGATCTATATGCCTTGTACTGTATGCAATGACTTTGCTCCTGAACTGCCAGGCGAGGTACCGGATCTGATTTATCTGTGCTTTCCGAACAACCCCACAGGTGCAGTCATGAAAAAGGACAGACTGCAGGAATGGGTGGACTATGCAAATGAGCACGGATCCGTGATTCTGTATGATGCGGCATATGAAGCCTATATCCATGAAGCGGACGTTCCACACAGTATTTACGAATGTGAAGGTGCCCGGACGTGTGCGATAGAATTCCGCTCCTTTTCCAAGACGGCCGGCTTTACAGGGCTTCGGCTCGGCTTCACGGTGATTCCCAGGTCTCTGGTCCTGGATGGAGTGTCCGTACATGACCTGTGGGCGAGAAGGCATGGGACAAAGTACAATGGTGCGCCCTATATCATCCAGAGAGCAGGAGAAGCCGTTTATTCCGTAGAAGGCAGGAAACAGATCGAAAAGCAGATCGGATACTACATGGAGAATGCCGGGATCATATCGGAGGGGCTGAAGGAAGCAGGCTACAGCGTTTCCGGAGGGGTAAATGCTCCCTATATCTGGCTCAAAACCCCTGATCAGATGACAAGCTGGGAATTTTTTGACTTTCTTCTGGAAAACGCGAATGTTGTCGGAACACCTGGATCCGGCTTTGGACCTCATGGAGAACACTATTTCCGGCTGACCGCTTTCGGAAACAGAGAAAGTACGATAGAAGCCATCGACCGGATCAGAAAGCTGTGAGATAATATGGTATCAAGGCTTTGGAGAAGCTGACGGAAACCGTGACCGAGTTCGACGAAGCCATGTGGGGAAGCCTGGTTGAGTATGTGACGGTCTCCAGCAAAGATGACATCCGCTTCATGCTCCCTTGCGGAACGGCAGTGGTACACGGTACGGTAACAGAATAACAGCAGCCGAGTGCGTCAGGGAATAGGAGGAGAACACACTATGAAACAAAGAAGCATTGTCAGTTACACGGAGGCAGGAAAGAATACTTACCAAAAAGTTGCGGAAGTATTCAACAAGCAGATTGTCGCATAACTGAAAACAGGGGAAAAAGGATTACCAGTTCCAAAAGAGAATATGGACTGGTAATCCGCAATGAACATTGTCACAAATCATTTGAGGGCAGCAAGGAAGGACGATACTTTCCTGGTGCCCGTAGGGGAGGTTGGAGATTTCTACTTGAGCGCTCGTGAGCTGGGGTGGGACGAAAATGTTACGGATGCGAGTACGTAGATGGGGTGGGCGAAACGAGCGCTCAATGAAAGTGGAGAGATGCAAGGGCATCTCTCCACTTTCATTATATTCAAATATTAAGCAATATATTGATAATGCAGTTATAGCAGCGATCTTAAGTTCACGGTTAGGGTCTGAACAGTAACCCGGCTTTTGTGAAAACAATATGGAGAGAATCCAAAATGTTGACTTTAAATGAAATGAATAATATAATAATTAAAACAGCCTGAACATGAGGATGGAGCGGGGCAGGCCCCCGTGGAATCCGAATGATTGGAGCATGGCGGGAGCGAAGCCATGCGCAGCTTCTTATACTGGTTTGCGGACACAGTCTATGAAAGGTAAAGTATGGAAAAACGGGTGAATATTGTTTTG
>CACZQU010000350.1 GCA_902783305.1 uncultured Lachnospiraceae bacterium
ATGGTCCAGGAGCAGTCCGGTCCCACCGCTGCTCCCTCGATGAGCGAGGAGTGGGAAAAACTGATATTCTCTCTGGCAATCCGGGTAAGCTCCGGAATATAATTGATATCCATCAGTCCTCCGTCACTTTTCGCCTGGGAGGAGGACTCCGCGGACTCCACATAAATACAGATCAGGTTTTTCTTCTCCTGAGGGAATGTCAGCTGTACACTGTCCGGTGATACATACTCCTCCTCGATAAAGGAAGAGCTCTCAAACTGAGCGGTCAGGTAATCCACAACAGAAAACTCGCCGTCCAGACGCAGAAAGAAGAAATAGTACCCGCAGATCAGGACAAATACCAGGTGCCAGAATGGAGCCCGTAAAGGCAGAAGCGGAATCTGCCGCTCCCGTACACCGCTGCCTATACGCAGGGAAAGTCTCCTGCTTCGCGGAAAAATCAGAGCCAGAAGATAAACCATCATGCCGATGATGAAAGGGTGAAGAACGGATGAGAGAAAATCAGACACCGCATCCTCCGCCAGTCCTTCGGTGGGCATATTCAGATGGAAAACCAGTTCTTCCATACTGATATTTCCATAGTTTGTTTTCGCCCATGCCAGGCTGAGAAAAAGGAAAACCAACGCAGCTGCCAGAAGCCTTGGCAGGATAAACGCCAATGCTCCCAACAATCTGCCTTTTCCCTTTCCGGTTCCGGATCCTTTGCGCCCGTCCTTCACTATGGTGTCCTCCGTACCCGTACGGCTTTCACTCTCCTTTGCTTCTTGCCCGTCTGGCAGTGCTTTTTCCATCTGGCTGCAATCCTCCTCATTGATAAACAAAAATTGATCATTCATCGGATCCGTTGGTACCGGTGCCGTCCGCTTTACCCCGATGGGCAAGCCTCGTTCCCGTTGACGTTCCTTCGGCCAGGCGGCCTTAAACCGTATCCGGCTCAAAAACAGGTATATTCTACTATAAAAATGGCAATGATTCAAGGAGGAGTTCCCTGGACGAAAACAGCAGCATAAAAGATGCTGCGGAAAAAAAACCTCCTTTGCTTTTCCAGCGGCCTGTATTGAGTCGCTGCAAAAGTAAAGGAGGCTGTCCTGGAAGCATCAGATACAGTCAATGGTAAAAAGATGATGCCGGTTTACGGCAGTTCATCTTCTGCCGCCCAGAATGGTGTTGAGGATTCCCCGTCCGATGGAGGCCCCGACATTTCCGCCGAGGGTTTTGCCGAATTTCCCGCCGACCGCCTGGCCGATGGTGTTGCCGATCTGGCGGCCGATGGTGCCCGCTGCGGAGCTTCCTACCTTTTTCATTTCGGAAAGGCGTCTTTTTTCTCTGGCTGCCTCTTCCTTCTCCTGTCGTTCAAGCTCCTTCTGGGCTTCCTTTTCCGCCTCGGCAGCTGCTTTCGCGGCTGCCTTCTCTTCTTCAAGCCGGGCTTTCGCCTCAGCGAGAGCCTGGGCGTCCATGTCCGCCTTCCGGATCAGGAATTCATAAGCAGAATCCCTGTCATAGAAATCCTTGTATTTGATATACAGATTACCCGACTGGATAACACTGGTCCGTACGGTGTCCTCGATCGTTCCCATCCGGCTTTGAGGCGGAAGGATTGTGGTCTGCTGCACGATGGTGGGAACACCGGTTTCATCCAGGACGCTGACCAGGGCTTCACCGATGCCCAGATTGATCAGGGCGTCATACGTGTCGAAGGCCGGGTTGACCCGGAAGGACTCGGAGGCTGCCTTCGCCGCTTTCTGCTCCTTCGGGGTATACGCATGGAGAGCATGCTGCACCTTATTGCCCAGCTGGGCAAGGATTCCGTCCGGGATATCCGACGGGCTCTGGGTAATAAAGAAAATCCCGACCCCCTTCGAACGGATCAGCTTGACGACCTGCTCTACCTTGTTCAGAAGGTTTTTGGAGGCGTTGCCAAAAAGCATATGGGCTTCATCGAAGAAAAACACGATTCTGGGCTTTTCCAGATCTCCCGCCTCCGGGAGAAGCTCATACAGCTCGGACATCATCCAGAGCATAAAGGTGGAATACATCGTGGGATTCTGCATCAGGGTTTCACAGGCCAGAATATTGATCTGTCCTCTTCCCTCGCTGTCTGTGGCAATCCAGTCCTTGATGTCCAGAGCCGGCTCTCCGAAAAACATTTCACCACCCTCTGCTTCAAGGGCTACAATGGAACGGGTGATGGCAGCAAGGCTCTGTCGGGCAAGATTGCCGTACGTCAGCGAATACTCCTTTGCATTGTCTCCCACATAGGAGATCATGGATTTGAGATCCTTGGTGTCAATGAGAAGAAGGTTTTCGTCATCTGCGATTTTGAACACAACCGTGAGAATATTGGACTGTGTTTCATTTAATCCGAGAATCTGGCTCAGAAGAAGAGGCCCCATCTCGGAAACCGTCGTGCGAAGGGGAATCCCCTTCTCCTGGTACACATCCCAGTAGACGGAGGGATAGGCGTGAAACCGGAATCCGAGATCGCCAAGGCCCATTTTTTCCACGCGCTCCATGGCGGTTCCGCCTTCTTCTCCGGACAGGCACATTCCTGACAGGTCTCCCTTGGCATCCGCCAGAAACACCGGAATGCCGCAGTCGCTGAAGGACTCGGCAAGAACCTTAAGGGTGACCGTTTTTCCGGTGCCCGTCGCGCCGGCAATCAGTCCATGCCGGTTCACCATTCTGGGATAGATAAAAATATTGTCTTCGCCGGATTTACCGAGCAGGATCTTTCCGTCCTGATACATAGGATCACCTCGTTTTTTGTCATTTCAACCCACATGTAACCGGTTAATCATGAAGTCATTCACGTCTCAACCGTAAAGGTTTCTATTCAGCAAGTGCCCCGCAGCGGGTGCGAGGCACTGACTGTCAGCCCTGATGAAAGCGTCAGTTATCTTCCGAACTGCACGTCGTTGTTGCCGGAATCGGTAGTCCACATCTCAAGCATGTTGATCGGGTCATTGAAGTCCGCAATCCAGCCGTTCCTTGCGATGTCATAGTTACCGGCTTTCCTCTCATTGAGGAAGACATTCCACTCAGTAGTCTCCAGGGTCATGTCGATACCGATGGCCGCGAAATCCTGCTGAAGGGCTTCGCCGATGGCCACATGACCGGAGGTATCATTGGTCAGATAATTGAAGGAAATCGGAGTCTCCTCGGAAAGCTTGCCGTCCTCGTCAAACTCATATCCTGCCTCCTGGAGAAGCTCTATGGCCTGGTCAAGGTTGTCCTCATAGGCTTCATAGGTCGGATCGAAATATCCGCCGATCTCCTCATCATTATAGGTATAGGTGACCGGATAGGTATAGTCATCATCGTTGACGCGGAATTCTCCTCCGTTGCCGTCCGCCATACCCGCAGGAATGAAGGTAGACGCAGGCTGCTGGCCGGTCTGGCCGATGTTCTCGCAGATGTAATCGCGGTCAATCAGCAGGCTGAGAGCTTTCCTCATGGCTGCTGCCTGCTCCGGAGTCTTGCCCTCAAAGAGCGGACTGTTGACATTGAAGCACACATAGTAGGTGCCCAGCTGATCCACGATATAGAATTCCGGATTATCCAGAAGGTTCTGGATTTCGTCGGTAGGAACCGTGTCAATGAAATCCAGGTCGCCGGCGTTATAAGCCGCAAAGATCGCGGTGTCGTCCGCGCTCAGCATGAACTCCAGCTTCTCGATTTTGACTTCGTCCGCGCGATACCAGTTCGGGTTCTTGACATAAACCATGCTCTCATTGTGCTTCCAGGAATCCAGGATATACGCACCGTTGGACACAAAGCCCGCCTCCAGAGCCCATGCTCCGGGATTGTCCTCATGGCCTTCCGCTCCCTCGACCGCTTCCTTTTTCACCGGATAATAGGTCGGGAACGCGCACAGATCCAGGAAATAAGCACAGGGAGCCGCCAGAGTCACGGTAAGGGTCTGGCCGTCTTCACTGACCTCGACGGCCAGGGTATCGTCGTCATTTCTGGCGATCGCGTCAAACATATAGAAATAATCCGCTCCCGTTTCCGCTGCCGCCGCCCGGTTCCAGGCATAGGCAAAATCATTGGCGTCCAGCTTGGTTCCGTCGCTCCACTTCAGATCCGGAAGCAGAGTGAAGGTGTAAGTGAGGCCGTCCTCACTGGATTCATAAGACTGTGCAAGGGCAGGAACCACATTTCCTTCCTCATCATAGGCAAACAGACCGGTGAAAGAATTCACGACCAGGCAGGCTCCATCCACGGAAGAGTTGAGGGCCGGATCCAGCTTGTCCGGTTCACTGGCCAGATTCAGGCGCAGGGTATCGCTGTCCCCGTTGTCCGCGAACATAAAATACTTAAATCCATAGGCATTGCTATAGATCCCGCTCACGGTTTCTTTCTGCATATAGACGTCATTGTAAAAATAAATCGGGACAATCGCGCCGGTATCCATCAGAATGTCTTCCGCCTGGTGCATAAGACCCTCTCTGGCAGCAAAGTCCGTCTCTGTCTTGATCTGTCCGATCAGCGCATCGTACTCCTCCCAGTCCGGTGCTGCCTCAGAAGATTTCGCAAAAGCACCAGCCGCCGGAGCCATTACCATTGCTGCCGCAAGGACAGCCGCAAGAATCTGTTTCTTCATCTTTTCCTCCTTTTGTCAAGTCATTTCCGAAACAGAGGTTGACAGTTACATATATTGTGCATGAATGCAGTCTTCCGGAAAGAGGGAACATTTCCACCACCGAAAAAAACAGCAGGATCGGAAAAAAGAAATGCCCTCTTACACCAAAACCGCAAAAACACCTAACGGATGAGATTCCAGCAGGCAACCTGGTGTCCGCCTCCCACGTCCTTCAGGGAAGGGCATTCCATCCGGCACTTCTCAGTGGCATACCTGCAGCGGGTGCGGAAAGCACATCCGTCGGGCATATGAAGCGGACTGGGAACATCCCCCTCGAGGACGATTCTCTGGCGCTGCCGGGTAATCCTGGGATCCGGGATGGGCACAGCGGAGAGCAGTGAAACCGTATAAGGATGCATCGCATGCTCATATACCTCGTCCGCGTCTCCGATCTCCACCACTCTCCCCAGATACATCACGGCGATCCTGTCCGAGATATGACGGACGATCAGCAGATCATGGGCAATAAATAAGTATGCCACCCCCAGCTGATCCTGCAGATCCTCAAACATATTGACGACCTGTGCCTGGATGGATACATCCAGCGCGCTGACCGGCTCATCGCAGACAATGAACTTCGGATCCACGGCCAGGGCTCTGGCAATCCCGATCCTCTGACGCTGTCCTCCGGAGAATTCGTGAGCATAACGCGTAGCATGCTCCGCGTTCAGTCCCACGGTTTCCATCAGAGCGAGAATCTTTTCCCTTCTCTCCGCCTTGTTCCGGTACAGCCTGTGCACATCCATCGGCTCCCCGATGATATCCTCCACTGTCATTCTGGGATCCAGGGAAGAATAAGGATCCTGAAAGACCATCTGCATCTTTTTGCGGAGCTCCCGGATATTCTTTTCCGTGACCTCCTCTCCCTCAAAGAACACCTGGCCCCCGGTCGGCTTGTACAGATACAGCAGCGTCCTGCCGACCGTGGTCTTCCCGCAGCCGGATTCTCCTACCAGGCCAAGGGTCTCTCCCGGATGGATCTGGAATGACACTCCGTCCACGGCTTTGAGCCATGTGGTTTTTCTCCAGCCGGTCCTGACGGGAAAATACTGCTTAAGGTCCCTGACTTCAATCAGATTTTCGCTCAATGCTCCTCACCTCCTGCCTGTACAGCCATCTGTTCCTTCACATTCATCCAGCAGGCGGCCCGATGAGTCGGTGTAAGCATGATCTCGGAGGGCTTTTCCTCCAGACAGATTTTCATCGCGTTGTCACACCGGCTGCAGAAAGCGCAGCCATCAGGCATATTCAGCAGGTTGATGGGACTGCCGGAAATCGGGATAAGCCTTTCCTTGCTCCGGTTTACATTCGGAATCGAGCGCAGAAGACCTTTGGTGTATTCGTGTCTCGGATCATAGAAAATGTCTTCGGCCGTTCCTCTCTCGCAGATGCTCCCTCCGTACATGACGATGATTTTATCACACATATCGGCAATGACTCCCAGATCATGGGTCACCATGATGATGGCCATCCCCAGCTTTTTCTGCAGCTCCTGCATCAGCTCCAGAATCTGCGCCTGAATGGTCACGTCCAGGGCTGTGGTCGGCTCATCCGCGATCAGGATATCCGGTTCGCAGGCCAGCGCCATGGCAATCATGACTCTCTGGCGCATTCCTCCGGACAGCTCATACGGGTACTGACGGATCCGTCTGGCCGGTTCATTGACACCAACCAGCTCCAGCATTTCGATCGCGCGGCTCCTCGCCTCCTTGCGGGATTTATCCGTGTGCAGGCGGATAGCCTCCATCAGCTGGCTTCCCACGGTAAAAACCGGATTCAGACTGGTCATCGGATCCTGGAAGATAATACTGCACCGTTTTCCGCGAAACGCCTGCAGCTGTTTCGGGCTCCACCTGGACATGTCTTCTCCCTTGAAGAGAATACTGCCCTTTACGATCCGTCCGGTATCCGCCAGAATCTGCATGACCGAATAAGCGGTCACGCTCTTTCCCGAGCCGGATTCCCCGACGATTCCCATGATCTCTCCGGGTCTGAGATTGAAGGTCACTCCGTTGACGGCCTTCACTTCACCGGAATCTGTAAAAAAGGAGGTATGCAGGTCATTGACCTCCAGAACATATTCATAATCTAAACTGGCAGCCATCTACTTTACCTCCTCAGCTTTGGATCAAATGCGTCGCGCAGACCATCTCCCAGCAGGTTGAAGGAAAGCACCAGAAGACAGATTACCAGGGCCGGGATGACAAGCTTGTGCGGGTAACTCTGCATACCCTCCCGTGCCGCGTTGGCCAGGGAGCCCAGAGACGGCATCGGCGACTGTACGCCCAGTCCCACAAAGCTCAGGAAGCTTTCCGTGAAAATTGCCGACGGAATCTGCAGCGCAGTAGAAATAATAATGACGCTCAGGCAGTTGGGGATGATATGCTTGCGGATGATACGGGCAGGCTTCGCCCCGATTGCCCTTGCGGCCAGAATATATTCGTTTTCCTTGATGGAGAGAATCTGCCCGCGGATCAGACGGGCCATCCCGACCCAGTAAAGAAGGCCAAAGACGATAAACAGGGAAATCATGTTGACGCCGAGCTTTGCCAGGGCAGTGCCCTCGATCACCGGCGCCAGAGTCTGCTTCAGCACCACGGAAAGAAGAATCACCATCAGCATATCCGGCAGAGAATAGATGATATCCACGATCCGCATCATGATCAGATCCACCCTTCCTCCCACGTAGCCACAGATGCTGCCGTACAGCATCCCGATGATCAGAACCAGAATAGCCGCGAAAAACCCTACGGCAAGAGATACCCTCGTCCCGTAAAGTACACGTACGAGGTAATCCCGGCATTGTTCATCGGTTCCCAGAATATGAGGAAAATATTTCTGCCCTTCCTCCATGCCCTTCAGCTCATTTTTGGACCAGGTAAAGGGAGCCAGATTTTTGGCAGTCTTGTCACGCCTGCCGTTGACGGAAATCATTTCCGAATATTTATAGGGAATCACCATCGGTCCGGCCACGGACAATGCGACGATCAGCACCAGAACGATGATGCTGGATACAGCAAGGGGATTTTTCATCAGCTTGCGCATCCCGTCCCTGAAGAAAGTGGTGGACTCGCTCATCACCTCCTGCTGTGCTTTTTCCTCATCCGTCGCTTTTTCAAATCTGGAAAGATCCAGCTGCAGACTGAAGGGACTTTTGGTCAGCGTGCCCCTGTCTTTTGCGTTTTCTACATGCTCATCTGCCATTTTTCCGCCTCCCGTCAGTCAAAATTGATCCGCGGATCCACCAGCTTGTATACCAGATCGCTGAGCAGGTTCATGATCACCATCAGCGTCGCCAGGAAGATCGTGGTTGCCATGATCATCGGGTAATCCCGGGTAGTAATCCCGGTAACAAACTTGGATCCCAGTCCGCCGATCGTAAAGATATTCTCCACCACCAGAGAACCGGTCAGGATATAGGCCAGCATAGGACCGACATAGGTAATCACCGGAATCAGGGCATTTCGGAGAGCGTGCTTGAAGATCACCTTAAGCCGCGGCACTCCCTTCGCCTTCGCTGTGCGGATATAATCCTGTCCCAGCGCGTCAAGCATGCTGGTCTTGGTCAGCCTGGTAATATAGGCCATAGGGTACATCGCCAGAGCGACAACCGGAAGGACATAATTGGGATTTCCCGTAGAGAAGACGGGGAACCAGCCCAGTCTGATGCAGAAGACCAGAAGCAGCAATGTCGCCAGAACAAAGCTGGGAACAGCAGTCATCAGCGTTGAGAAAAATACAATGAGCCGGTCAGCCAGACGGTTCCGGTTGAGAGCCGCAATGCTTCCCAGGATCACGCCCGCGATGACCGCAGCCAGGGCAGCCATTCCTCCAAGGCGCGCGGAAACCTTAAAGGATTCGAAGACGGTCTGGGAAATGTCCCTGCCGGTTTTGAGGGACACCCCGAAGTCTCCGTGCAGAAGGCGCCCCAGATAGATGAAGAACTGCTGAAGAACCGGCTTGTCCAGGTTGAAGCGTTCCATCAGGACCTTCTCCACCTCCGGACTGAGGGCTTTCTCCCCGCTGAAGGGACCTCCCGGAATAGCATTCATGGCGAAAAAGGTTATGGCACTGATGATAAATACCGTAACCACTGCGAGGATAATTCTTTTTACCACATATTTTGCCAATTTTTTCACTCTCCTGTATCAGTTTCCAGGGCGGCGGTAAAGCCATGGAGCAGACAACCTTGCCGCTGCCGGTTTTTATGCTCTAATACTTTATCCTATCACATTACCGCATCCTATTTCAATCCCTTACCTCCGGAAATCCTTCCGGAATACAGCACAAAGAGCGCCAGCCCCAGAAGCGAAATCAGTACGGCAGGCAGCATAATCCGCTGGTGGTAATGAAAACAGACCGTATGCTTCCCTTCGGGAATCATGACCCCGATCACTCCATCCCCGCCGATCGAAACCTTTTCGGCTTTTTCTCCGTCAAGGAGGATTTCCCAGCCCCGTACATAAGGAATCGAGGTGAACAGCAGGCTTTCCTTTTCCGCCTCTACGGTACCTTCGATCCGGGTATCTTCAAAGCTGGTGATCTGCCACCCCTGCCCGTTAAGAATGTCAAAGGCTTTCCGGAAGGAGGAATCTTCATAGGAGGCTGCATACAAAGATACGGTTCCGCTCTCCCGGTATGTTTTTTCAAAAGCACCTCTTTTCGTGAGCTTGAAATCCACGTAAATCTTCTCTCCGGCCGAAACCTGGCCCACATCGATCATGCTCCGCCCTGCGGAGAGCTCCCGGTCCTGGTTCACCTTGCTGGTACGATAGACAAAACGCTTGGCGTTGGCTGCGTCGACATAGATATATAGGTACTGATCCTGATCAGAGGTATAGGTCACACTGACCGTCGGCTCTGCCAGAAGGTTCTCCGGGTGGTCCACTCTGTAATTGAAATGGCCTTTGGAATCCAGCGGGGTGACGGTAATATTCTGTGTGACCACGGTATCCGGTTCGAGCAGTGTGAACATCGGCTCTGTTACTCCCGCGGCTTTGCGGATGAAGTCATCCTGTACCGCAAAGGGCTGAGAGAACTCCATCTGCCAGTTCAGCACCTCCGGATCCGTCAGAAAGCCCAGCGGCAGGGCAAAGTCATTCCGGTAAAGCCATACGGTTCCGAACTCCTCGAGGTATTCGTACTTTTGTGCCCGGGGATGAGGCTCGTCCTTGTTCATGACATACCGGACATCAAAGAGAGCGTCAATGAGGGGGGTCGGGTCATAATACCGGAAGCTGTTGCCGGTGGCGGCTACCCCGAGATTCTGCATGAATCGGGAAATGCCTCCCGGCTCCAGAGAGGAAAACTGGGAAAACCCATTGTAATGGTAAAGAGAAGCGTCGTTTATGGTAGTAAACCGGCGGAACTCTGCGCGGTAGAAGCCATCCGTCGCATTCCTGGGTGCCTCCTCCTTCGTCCCGCTCTCCCCGTTCTTTTCCTCAGCTGTGTTCTGTGTCCGGTTTTTCTCCTCCAGGCTTTCAATACAGGCAACCATTTCAGCCGCGTCATCCATGTATTTCACATATGCCTCCCGGCTGCCCGTATCCTCCAGGTTGGATACGGAGGTAAAGCTGCATTCTCCTACGACAAGGAGCAGCACAATGGGGATCAATATCCGGTGAAAGAAGCGTCCTCTCCGGCTCCCAAGCCAGAGAATCGTCAGATACGCTGCCATCAGCAGCAGGTTTGCCACAATATCCGTATCCGAAAGCACCCGGTCAATGTCCTCCACACGGCCCACGACCCAGTATTGGGTTGCCAGAATTACGGCCGCATAGGCCGCGCAGGTGACGGGCGCCGCGAGGAACTTTGATTCAGGAAGATGCACAAACGCGCTGTAAGCCATGTACAGAAGGATAAAGCTGTAGACAAAGGTATATCGGTGAGGAAGATTCGCGGGAAAATGCATACCGTGAATCAGGTAGTCCAGAGGCCGGATGCAGGCACACAGCAGCATAAACACCAGCAAGGCCGTCATCCCTGCTTTTTCCTTGCGGTTGATCCTCCTGTTCGTATAGTACAGCGGCAGCAGAACAAGAGTCAGTACACCGCTGTAAATGTTCGGAAGGTCTTCGTTGCGGGCCAGCACCGCCGGCCTTGCCCCCAGAAAATGGTTGGGGATAATCTGCCAGACATTCGGATAGATTTCAAAAGCCGGGAAGCTGGTATCACTGACTGCCGTCGCCGACAGGGCGAGAGCTACCGGTGCAAGGATAAACATGGAAGTCAGGGCCGCCAGCACAGAGAGTACCGCGAACCGAAGCACCCTTTTCCCGATCTGCCCAAGGTCCTTTTTCAGGGAATACCGGGAAATGACCAGAACCAGAAAATAAAGAGCAGTCAGCACACAGACCAGCACCGCCAGATAAAAATTCACGACCATGGTCAGAACCAGGGAGAAATAATACAGCTTCATCCGGCCGTCTTCCACGAGCCGTTCCGTCCCTCTGGCCACTAACGGGAAGAGAACCACCGTGTCCAGCCACATGATATTCCAGTAATAGCAGGTCAGAAAGGCGCAGAATGCGTAAAGCATGCCAAAAATCAGGATGGAGAGATCATTCCTCCGGAAATGGTCCTTGAGGTACCAGGTAAAAGAAGACGCGCTCAGACTGATCTTAAGCAGGATAAACAGAGCGATCATTTCCGGGAGGTTTTTCTCCGGAAAAAGAAACATCAGCAGATTGACCGGAGACGTCGTATAATATGCCATCTGGGAAACAAAATCCTTCCCAAGTCCTCCCTCCCAGCTGTAGAGAAGACTTTTCCCATTGAGAATCCGGCTGTGCAGCTCCTCGATATAAGGTGCGTACTGGTGATAAAGATCCACCTTCAGCACTGTCTCTCCCCCGAAGGGATATACCTTCTTGATGATATATGTGATCAGAAGGATGCACATGCTCAGCACAAAGGCCAGAACCACAAACCGGTTCCTGACCCACCAGCCTGATTCATGCTG
>CACZQU010000351.1 GCA_902783305.1 uncultured Lachnospiraceae bacterium
CGCGGCTTTACGGTTCATCCGTGAACAGCAACGCCTCACGCGCAGGGAAGGTCAGATCATATGAAGCAGCCAGCGCCCGTTACAATGACTTGATGATTTTCTGATTATGTGATACTATATTTTCATGCGAACAACAGACCGGAAACCGGCGCAGGTAAACGAATAAAATGCAGGCATTCCCTTCGTTTACGAGAAAATTGATATCCTATCCGTTGCGGTTTCCGGAATGCAGGCATTCCGGCAGCGGTCCGGGCCGGATTACCGGGCCGGGATTTACGTCGTTTCCTGTCAGGGATAAACCTGCGTTTACTCATCTGAGGGCGGATCAGATACCGGCGGGTTCGCGGGGACAACAGTGACAAAGGAGGATTTGCAAATGCAATACTTTAAAACCCTTCAATGCTGCAAGCTGAGGAAAACCTTCCTGGACGCTCCCGTCCGGATAGAGGAGGCCGTGATCCTCCAGGAGCCTTATGGGAAAAATGTTTTTGGACGGATCCGGATGGTCAGTCAGTCCAGGGAGAATATTATTGCGGTGATCATCCGCCTGACGGCATATAATGTTGCAAAAGAGGAGCTTGAGCTGGAAGAATCCAGGTATATCTTCCAGGACATGGTTTTTGGTCCGGGAGAAGCATTTGGGGAGCAGATTGCTCTTCCTCTGCCGAGGGATGCCAGATCACTCGATGTTGCGCTGGAGAAGGCAGTCCTGGAGGACGGATCGGTATGGAATGCCTCCGGGGAGAGTGAGGTTGAGGTTTCGGATCAGGAAAAGATCGAAATACCGGACCGGTATTTCCGGAAATTCCAGGAAAAAATTACCGGACGCTTTGCCAACATAAAGGCTTTGAATTCATATTATGAAGAAGGGGACGGGTTCTGGCAATGCACCTGCGGTACAGCGGTAAGCGCGTCCCGTGAGGAGTGTCCGTACTGTGGGAACGACAGAGATGCGCAGAAGGAATTCTTGTCGAGAGAGGGCTTCCTCGGGGTGCTGAAAGCCATTGACAGTGAACTGAACGCGGAAAAGGATGCTGCGCTGTCCGGAAAACTGGAGGCCATCGGGGATCCGTCTGCAGGCGGGGAGGAGAATAACCGCCGCCTTGCGGAAGTGAAGAAACAGCGGGAGGAAGAGACAAGAGAGCTGCTGGATGAAAGAGAAGAGCTTTCCGCGGCCAGAGCCAATCTGGAACAGGCGAAAATGGAGTTTGCGGACCGGCTCAGGAAGCTGGAGGCAGACCGGAAAAAGCTGGAAGAAGACCGGATGGAGCTGGAAAGGGAGAAGGAGGCTCTCTCCTATGAGAAAAGCCAGCTGAACAAGGCAAAAGAGCTGGTGGCGAAAAAGGCAGCTGTCGTGCTGCGAAAGGATCCGGACTCTGCGGAAGAAACGGCGGAGGATACTTTACCGGAGGAAGCATACGAGGGAGCGGATCTTGGACTGGAGAATGCCTTCAGCCGCCAGTTCGATGCGACTGCGGCCTGGATGAAGGAAGAAACCGACCGTTCCGGAAGCTGGGAAGCACAGCCGGAGGATGAAGCCGACAGAGCCGGAGACGACGAAGAAGATTATGATGAGGACTTCGCCGGCAAGCCCGGAGAAGAGGCCGGTCTGGAAGAAGATCCGGATGGAGAAGATTTTGACGAAGAAGATCTGGATGATGAAGATTTTGACGTAGATGATCTGGACGAAGAAGATCTGGATGATGAGGAAGGAAAGGGGAAAAAGAATACCGCTAAAGGCGCTGTCGGGGTGCTGAGAGCGATTCTGACGATCATGTTCCTGGGAGCGGCGGTTTCGGCCGGTTATTTCGGTTTCCAGTATTATCAGCAGCAGACCGAGCTCAGATCTCTGTATGAGACAGCTGTCGAGAAGATGAATGCCGGTGATGCTGAAGGCGCAATCGAGGATTTCTATAACCTTGGCAGCTATAAGGATTCCGCTGTTCTTTGCAATCGTCTGATTGAAGAAAAGAATCAGAAGACGTACGACGAGGCATACGACCTGTACGAAAACGGAAAATATGACGAAGCGATTTCTCTGTGGGATTCCCTGGGAACCTTTAAAAACTCCGAGGAGATGATCAAGGAAGCGCAGACGGCACAGAGAAAGGAAGAAGAGAAGGAAGAGGAAGAGGAGGAGAAAAGGAAAAAGAAGGAAGAAAGCGCTGACGAGAGCCTCCTCCTGGAGGATGGCGGAGTGTCCGGAACCGACCAGGAGGTTTATGACGAGGCTTATGCCGCGTATGAAAGAGGCGATTATCAGCTGGCCATCGAGATGTGGGACACGGTCAAGGATTTCAAGGATAGTGCAAAGATGATTGAAATCGCCGCTGCAGAGTGGCTGATGTCGGAGTCGGATGATTCTTCCCAGGGAGAAGCGGCTGTGGATGAAGAGGCAGCTCCATTGATTGAGGAGAATCTTGGCGGCTGAGAATACAACAATCCGGAAGGGACAGGAGCGGGTGAAGCTCCTGTCCCTGTTTTATACCATGAGAAAAACGTTGCTATTCACAGCCAGTGTACCGCAAAACACTAACAAATCCACACAAAACAACAGTAACCACAACAAAACAAGTGTGACTTTTGTTGACATTTGCGCGGCGGCATGGTATTCTTTAGAATATAGACTTGTGCGGAGTATGCTGTTTTCCGGACAGCGTAAGGATAATTTAACCGACAGGAGTGCAGGGGTTTACAGGCCCAAATACGGGGAGGATGAAATGCCAGAGAAATACGATTCTACACCGACCAGCGTATCACCTCGCATCCACAGGCTGGTGGAGCATCTGTATGCAAAGATGCCGGAGATTGAGGCGGCCAGGGCTGTGCTGATCACCGAGAGCTATAAGCAGACAGAGAATGAACCGATATACCGGCGCCGCGCGCTGGCGTTTGCGCATATTATGGAGGAGCTTCCGATCATTATCAGGGATGAGGAGCTGATCGTCGGCAGCACGACGATTGCGCCAAGAGGATGCCAGACTTATCCCGAGTTTTCGTTTGAGTGGCTGGAGCCGGAATTTGATACCGTAGCCACCAGGGAGGCGGATCCCTTTTTTATCGCTGAGGAAACCAAAAGAACGCTTCGTGAGGTTCATCAGTACTGGAAGGGGAAGACCAGCAGCGACCTTGCCACGGCTTATATGGCGCCGGAGACGCTGCGTGCGATTGAACACAATATGTTTACCACCGGGAATTATTTCTACAATGGGGTAGGACATATCTGTGTCAAGTACTGGGATGTCCTGAATGAAGGCCTTGAGGGGATCATCGCGCGGATCAGGGAGGAGATGTCCCGGATGAATGTGGGGGACGCGGATTATGTGAGAAAGCATACTCTTCTGGAGTCGATGGTGATCAGCTGCCAGGCGGTTATCCGATATGCCCAAAGGTACAGCGAGCTTGCCGCGCAGATGGCTGACAAGGAAACCGATCCGGCGCGTAAGGCCGAGCTGCTTCAGATCAGCCGGAACTGCAGCCGTGTGCCGAGGTACCGGGCGGAGAGCTTTTACGAAGCATGCCAGAGCTTCTGGTTCATTCAGCAGGTGATCCAGATTGAGTCCAGCGGACATTCGATTTCCCCGGGACGATTTGACCAGTATATGTATCCTTTCTACAAAGCGGACCGGGACTGCGGTAAGATTACCAGAGATCAGGCCCAGGAGTGGATTGACTGTATTTTTGTCAAGCTCAACGACCTCAACAAATGCCGGGATGCGGCCAGCGCCAAGGGCTTTGCGGGATACAGCCTGTTTCAGAACCTGATTGTGGGAGGGCAGGATTCGGAAGGGCTCGATGCCACCAATGATCTTTCCTTCATGTGTATCTGGGCGTCAGACCATGTGGGACTGCCGATGCCATCCCTTTCGATCCGCGTGTGGAATCTGTCTCCCCACGCTCTGATGCACGAGGCATGCAAGCTGACCCGGACCGGGATCGGACTTCCCGCGTATTATAACGATGAAGTGATTATTCCGTCGATGATGAACCGCGGACACAGCCTGGAGGATGCCCGCAATTACTGTATCATCGGCTGCGTGGAGCCTCAGGCGCCGGGAAAGACCATGGGCTGGCATGATGCCGCTTTCTTCAACATGTGCCGTCCTCTTGAACTGGTCTTTTCCAATGGCTATGACAAGGGCGAGCTGGTTGGTCTGGAAACGGGAGATGTGGAGAGCTTCACCTCATTCCAGGAGTTCTGGGATGCTTACGAAAAACAGATGAATTATATGATCTCCCTCCTGGTCAACAGTGACAATGCGATTGACCAGGCTCACGCGGAGAGAGTACCGCTGCCCTTCCTTTCCTGTCTGGTGGATGACTGCATCCGCCGGGGGCTGACGACAGAGCAGGGAGGCGCGGTCTACAATTTCACCGGGCCGCAGTGCTTCGGGATTGCCAACGTGGCAGATTCCCTGATGGCCGTCAAGACCCTGGTTTACGATGAGAAAAAGGTCTCCATGTCGGAATACCGGCAGGCGCTTGCCCTGAACTATGGGGCAGACCTGGACGAGGAGACGGTGAGAGACATGACCCTGGCTATTGTCCAGGAGCTGGCGAGAAGCGGAAAGACCCTGTCGGATGGGGAAGTGGCAGAGCTGGTCAGGAGCATCCGGGCGGCGGGCGTGCCGGATGAGCTTAAGCAGCGTTTTGCGAAGCTCCTGGAGATGATCGAGGAGGTTCCCAAATACGGGAACGATATCCCTGAGGTGGATTATTTTGCCCGCAAGGTTGCTTATCTTTATACCAGACCGATCCAGCATTACCGCAATCCCCGCGGAGGCCAGTTCCAGGCCGGAATTTACCCGGTGTCCGCGAATGTTCCTCTCGGAGCCCAGACCGGAGCGACTCCGGATGGCCGTCTTGCCCGCACCCCGGTGGCAGACGGGATCGGGCCTGTAGCCGGCCACGACACCAAGGGACCGACGGCCACAGCCAATTCCGTGGCAAGGATCGATCATCTGATTGCGTCCAACGGGACATTGCTGAATCAGAAATTTCATCCTTCGGCTCTGGCCGGGGAAAAAGGACTGAATGATTTCGAGTCTCTGATCCGTACCTATTTCGACCAGAAGGGTATGCATATGCAGTTCAATGTGGTGGACAGGGCGACGCTTCTGGATGCACAGCAGAACCCGGATAAGTACCGCCATCTGGTGGTCCGCGTAGCTGGTTATTCGGCACTGTTTACGACACTGTCAAAATCCCTGCAGGATGACATCATCCGAAGGACCGAGCAGGGATATGAATTCTGAGAGCAGAGGATGCCATGAGCTATTTAGACACGCAAGGAAGGATATTTGATATCCAGCGGTACTCGATCCATGACGGGATCGGAATCCGCACGATCGTATTCCTGAAAGGGTGCGTGCTGCGGTGCCGCTGGTGCTGTAATCCGGAGTCCCAGTCCTTCGCCATCGAACAGATGAAGCTTGCAAACGGCAGGATCCGGATCGTCGGAGAGGATACCACGGTCCGCAGGGTGATGGAGACGGTGGAACAGGACCGGATCTATTACCGCCGTTCCCGGGGAGGACTGACCCTTTCCGGAGGGGAGAGCCTTTGCCAGCCTGAGTTTGCCAGGGATCTGCTTCACGCGGCCAAAGATGCCGGGTTTTCCACGGCGATGGAGAGCATGGCCTGCGCGCCCTATGACAGGATTGAGATGGTGCTGCCCTGGCTGGATACCTACCTTATGGATATCAAACATACCGATCCGGAAAAGCATAAGGAATTTACCGGAAAGGAAAACAGCCTGATGCTGGAAAATGCCCGCAAGGTTGCCGGCAGCGGGCAGTGCGAGCTGGTTGTGCGCACCCCGGTGATCCCGACCTTCAATGATACGCCGGAGGAAATCCGGGGAATTGCCCGCTTCGCCGCGGGGCTTGGCACCGTCCGGCAGATGCATATTCTCCCCTATCACCGGCTGGGATATGACAAGTATGTCGGCCTGGGCCGGGAGTACAGCATGGGGGATCTCCCCTCTCCGGATCTGAAAAAAATGATGGAGCTGAAAGCCGTTGTGGAGGAAACCGGCCTGAACTGTGTGATCGGCGGGTGACGGTTTACCAGGCGGTGCTGGGTTGAAAAGTCTGATTCTGCAGAGGAGTCTTTCCGCAGAGTCGGACTTTTTTTCTTTTTTCCGGCAGGGTACCCTTCGCCTGCGTGTGGCTTTACGGTTAATCCGTGAACAGTAACAACTGTGAACAGCAGCCCCGGATCTCTTCAGCCAGAGGTTGCTTTCTCCGGCGCTATCCATTAAAATAATATCATATTATGATACCACCGCCGGCAGCCCGATATCCGGCAGAACCGGCGATGATTCCACCGTACCACGGGAGGGAGGAGCGGTA
>CACZQU010000352.1 GCA_902783305.1 uncultured Lachnospiraceae bacterium
GAATATAGGGGCGTGCAAAGAATCCATCGCTCCACTTGCGAGCAAGCTCGCAGTGGAGCATGGCTTTTTGCACTGGAGTCATACATTACAGGTGGAAGGTAAAGGTTTTCATTTCCACCAGCTTTTTGCATCAGACAGGTAAGGATCTGTGCAGGTTATTTCGCACAGCTCCTAAGCCTGTGGAGTATAGACCGGAGGACAAGACCGGACAGGTCGTTTCCTCCCGTCGTTTGTTCACTGAAAAGGAGGAAGCCGGATGAAAAGAATCATGAAATGGATCATCACTGTAACGACAGTCGTTTCATTATCTGCCGCCGCCGCGTTTACTGCTTCAGCAATGGCTCCGTGTTTCGCAGCAGAGTCTTCCGCGCCAGATGCCGCCGTATCCCTTCCGGAGGAAGAAGATGTCGTACAGGCTATCCTGGATCTGAAAAGCCAGTATGATATGAGCACCATCACGGCGCAGGATATCCGTAACGTGATCAGCCAGATGGAAAGCGCAACACAGATTACCTTCTCAGACAGTACCAAGGATTACGTCGTCAGCATTGCATTGTCTGTTGCCAAGAGCAATCCCAGCGACAGCACTATCCGGGATACCGTACACAGCTTTTACGGCTACTTTGACATCCTGCAAAGCACTTCTGCGGCACTCAGCAGCAAGATCAGCAAGACTCTGAACTGGCTGGTCGGATAAATGACTGCAGTGCAAAATGACTCCTGCGGATTGGCCGGTGCGGGAAGCGGACGAAAGTATTACGCGTCAGTATTCCGGTTATGCGGTAAGGATATACCCATATTTTCCTGATCAGAAAACGAAGGGGCTGTGATTTTTTTCACAGCCCCTTTTCCTTTTATCCTTTGACCGCTCCTCCGGTAACTCCCTCCACATAATACTTCTGGAGGAACAAAAACAGCAAGGTAACCGGAACCGCGACAAGGATCCCGCCTGCGCAGAACCGGGTAAAATACCCCTGATAGTCATTTGTCCAGACCCATCGCTGCAAAGCCACCGCCACATTATAGCTCTTGTCATGGCCAAAGGCGATATAAGAAGCAAAGACGTAGTCGCACCACGGAGCCATAAAAGCGATCAGGGCAGTATAGATGATGATCGGTTTGGAAAGAGGTATCGTCATGATGAAAAAAATGCGTGACCGGGAGGCTCCGTCAATCCGGGCCGCCTCATCCAGGGCTATCGGAAGTGTGTCAAAATAGCCCTTACACACATAATATCCCATACCGGAGCTGGCCACCGATACCAGAATCAGTCCGGGAACCGCACCCGCCTGGGTAAGTCCGAACTGCTTGAGCAGGAAATACAGGCAGATCATCGTGAGAAAGCCCGGAAACATGCCCAGAATCAGCCAGAAGCGCATCAGAAATGTCCTCCCCTTAAAGCGCATCCGGGAAAGAGCATAGCTGACACAAAGGATAATCACTGTCTGCAAAACGGAGACGAAAATCGCTATGATCAGGGTATTCTTATACCAGAGCAGAAAATTCGTCTCTCCGGAAAAAAGAAAGCGGTAATTGTCCAGGGAGAAGGTTTTCGGTATGATATAATCCACCATCCCGCCGTATTCCACAGCCGGATCATAGGAACGGAAGGACTGCATGATCAGGCCGAAGAAAGGAAACAGCCAGACGATGCTGATCAGGATCAACGCGATGTAAGAAATCACATTCCCCCTCATGCGGTTCTGCTTCATGGAGCCGGTCTTTTTATCCATCATTGGAACCCCCCTTCGTCTTTCACGGACGGCAGCATATTATAGACGATCAGTGAGATCACAGCCGTCACAATAAACACCATGATGCCGATCACGGCAGCCATCTTATAGTTTGTGTCGTTCACGGTCATCTTGTACAGCCAGGTGACGAGCAGATCTGTCTGGCCTGCATTTTCAGCCATTTTCATGGACTGAGGCTGACCTTTGGTCAGCAGGTAGATGACATTGAAATTGTTCAGATTGCCGGTATACTGTGTAAGCAGGAACGGCCCTGTGACAAACAGCATATAGGGAAGAGTAATGCTCCGGAACATCTGTCCGGAATTGGCTCCGTCGATCCTGGCGCTTTCATACAGCTCCGCAGGGATATTCATCAGAAGCCCGGTGGCAATCAGCATCATATAAGGAATCCCGATCCAGATATTGACCACGATAATCATGATCTTCGCCAGCATCGGATTGGTCCAGAAGGGTATCGGGGAAGTGATCCACCCCCATTTCAGCAGGTACCCATTGACGAGCCCGTCATTGGCAAACATCTTGTAAACGTAGAGCAGGGAAACAAACTGAGGAACCGCGATGGTCAGCACCAGAATCGTTCTCCAAAGCTTCTTGAACCGGATGCCCTGTTTATTGATCAGGATTGCCACGCCCAGTCCGAGAAAATAATCCAGGAAGGTGGCAAACAACGCCCAGATGAGGGTCCACAGGAGAACCTTGACAAAGGTATCCGCGAATCCGGAGCTTCCGAAATTAAACAGTTCCCGGAAATTGGCAAGACCTACCCAGGTAAACAGCTTGGTGGGAGCCTGGTGGCTTTTGTCATAATTGGTAAACGCCACACAGATCATAAACAGGATCGGAAGGACCGTGAAGACAAAAATACCCAGACACGGAACGGCAAGTAACGTCTTGTCAAAATTCTCATCCAGAAGGGAGCCCAGAAACTTACGGTTTGTGGGAAGCGCTTTTCCGCTCTTTAACAGCAGCTCTTCCTTGCGGTTCTCCCGGATATTCATTCTCCACACCAGAAGGAAAGCGGCAATCAGGATGATCGTCAGAAGCCCGAACAGCAGGATAAGAAAGCTGTTGTCCCCATAGACGGTTACCCTGCGCTGCTTGGTCGTCTCGACAGTTCCCAGCGTGGTAAATTTACTCAGGTAATTTCCTCCAAAGAAGACCATATAAACGATAAACAGGATTTCAAGGGCGAGAAAAGCCAGTCCCTTCACCGTTTCTCCGCGAAGCAGCTGACCAAAGCCGAAAACCAGGTAGGACAGACGGGTCTTCGCATCTCCTTCCCTGAACGTGACAAACAGGTCTTTGATATCAGCGCCCAACGCTTTCAGTCCTTTCAACACGATTATCTCCTCCTTGATTGATGAGGCCGCAGGCATCCTGACGGAAAAAGGCTGGCAGATGCGCCTGCCAGCCCTTTCATCAGACCCTTCAGATATGCCTTGGAGCAAACGCCAGGGCACCCCCTAAGGTACGCCCGATACAAAAGCCAGGGTTTGAATGTGTCGATTATTCTGCATAGGATCTGCAGGTGTCTTCGAATTTCGTCAAAGCTGCCATCAGATCGTCATCGCTGCTGTCGGTATTGAGCTCACCGCTGATCACACTGTCGCCAAGGGATGTC
>CACZQU010000353.1 GCA_902783305.1 uncultured Lachnospiraceae bacterium
AATCTGGAGGAGCTGATCTGGCGCAGGAGAGAAGGTTATCTGAAGGATCAGAAGGGAAGAGACGCCCGTGGTTATGTATCCGAAACATGGAAGTTCATGAAGATGCTGGAACAGGGAATCAACCTTGGCAGAAGATATACTGATATTACGGATTATCTTCACCGTCTGCACCGGGAAAAGGATTATCTGAGACTGGACACGGCTTTTACTAAATATCATGATATGACGAAGCTGTATCTTGAATCGGATCTGCTTTACTGTCCGGATCCGGATTTGTTTGAGATCTATATTGACATGCTTAAGAACACAGGAAGATCAGGTTTCGCAAACAGATTAATGGAAAAGAAAGGAAAATAGTCATGGTATATTCAGATAACGGAAAAACGTACCATACCCATACTGGAGTCGGTGATGTCGGCAGGTATGTCATACTGCCCGGGGATCCGAAGAGATGTGTTTCTATTGCCAGATATTTTGATCAGCCGGAACTGGTGGCAGACAGTCGTGAGTATGTCACCTATACAGGATATCTGGATGGCGTAAAGGTCTCCGTCACCTCAACAGGGATCGGGGGTCCTTCGGCCTCCATCGCGATGGAGGAGCTGGTTCAGTGCGGAGCCGATACCTTTATCCGTATCGGTACCTGCGGCGGTATGGCTCTGGATGTCAAAGGAGGCGATATCGTCATTGCGACCGGCGCTGTCCGGATGGAAGGAACGAGTAAGGAGTATGCTCCGATCGAGTTTCCTGCCGTAGCAAATTTCGAGGTACTTTGCTCGCTTGTGGAAGCGGCGAAGGATCTGGGAGCCAGAGCTCATACAGGGGTTGTGGAATGCAAGGATTCCTTCTATGGGCAGCATTCTCCGGAAACGAAACCGGTCAGCTATGAACTGATGAACAAGTGGGAAGCCTGGCTAAGGCTTGGCTGCCTTGCTTCTGAAATGGAATCTGCAGCGCTTTTTACGGTTGCCAGCTACCTTGGTGTCCGCTGTGGATCTACTTTTCTGGTGGTGGCGAATCAGGAAAGAGCAAAGAAAGGCCTTGACAATCCTCTCGCACATGATACGGATCTTGCGGTACGTGTCGCTGTAGAAGCAATCCGGAAGCTGATCGCCTCAGACTTAAAAAGTAAGGATTGAAAAGCAAGGAGAGAAATGGTCATTATGAAACGTTTTTTCAAGGACGTTCCTAAGTACTTTGAGTATGCGGTATTTTCCGCGCGGTCGGATCTGAAAAATGAAGTGGCAAGCTCTTACCTGAACTGGCTTTGGTGGATTCTGGATCCGCTGCTGTTTATGCTGGTGTATACCTTTATCGCTTTGATGGTATTTCAGAAAGGAGAGGAGTATTTTCCGATTTTTGTGTTTATCGGACTGACTCTCTGGAATTTCTTTAACAAAACCGTGATTCAAAGCGTAAAGATCATGCGGGCAAACAGTTCTATCGTGACGAAGGTTTACCTGCCTAAGTATATCCTGATCCTCAACAAAGTGCTGGTGAACGGATTCAAGATGCTGGTATCCTTCGGACTGATTGTGATCATGATGCTGATCTATCGTGTACCGGTTTCCTGGAGAGTACTGTATATTTTCCCTATTGTGGCGGTATTGGTTCTCTGGACCTTTGGGCTTAGCTGCTTTATGCTTCATTTCGGAGTTTTTGTGGATGATCTGTATAATGTCATGCAGGTGGTGCTGAAACTCCTGTTTTATCTTACCGGAATTTTTTATGACATTTCCAAACGGGTACAGGAGCCGTGGAATTCTATCCTGCTTACCGTTAATCCGGTGTCGATGCTGATTCAGTCAGCCCGGAACTGTCTGATTTACGAAAAAATGCCCTTTCAGAAGCTGATTGTATTATGGGGTGCAGCTTCGCTGTTTGTGTGCTGGCTGGGAATTCTGACGATTTATAAGTACGAAAACAGCTATGTCAAGGTCATGTAAGAAGGAGGATCAATGGAAAACGAGGTTGCGATTACCGTCAAAGATCTCCATATCACCTACCGGATTCTGAAATCCTATTCCATCAAAAAAAGCCTTCTTCAGCTGAAAAAAGTTCAGTCGGAAACCTTTGAAGCGCTGCGCGGCGTCAGCTTTGAGGTGAAAAAAGGAGAAATCCTTGGTATTGTCGGGAAAAACGGGAGTGGAAAATCCACGATGCTCAAAGCGATCGCCGGGATCTTTTCTCCGGATCAGGGAAGCATTGACCTGCATGGCCACTCGATTTCTCTGTTGTCTATCGGGGTTGGATTTCAGAAAAACCTGACAGGAAGGGAAAACATCCTGCTTTCGGGTATGCTGCTTGGGTTTTCCGAAAAGCATGTACGATCGAAAATGGAGGAAATTATTGATTTTGCCGGCCTGGGACACTTTATCGATCTGCCGGTAAAGACATACTCCAGCGGTATGTATTCGAAGCTGGCGTTCGCCATCACCGCGATCCTTGAAGCGGATATCATGCTGATCGATGAGGTTCTCTCCGTAGGGGATACCAATTTCAAACGGAAGAGCTATAAGAAAATGAAAGAACTGATCTCCAATGCGGACAGGACCGTGGTGATCGTGTCACATCACAGCGATCAGATTAAGGAGCTGTGCACCAGGGCGGTCTGGATCCATGACGGTTTGCTGCGGAAGATCGGAGATACCGATGAGGTTGTCAATGCTTACGAAGCTTTCATGGCGAAATAAGAGTGAAGGGTAACAATTATCGTTATCGTAATGCACATTTATGACTGCAGGACCCGGGGAGCGCGTAGCGCGGAACAATCCGTTGGAGTCATTTTGCACTGCAATCATTTATTTCATGTGCTTACGATAAGGTAACGGTAAAGTGATGCAGCCTTTGATTTGCTGCCTGCAGCAGATCAAAGGCTTGATACTTGACCGTAACCAGATAAGGAAGGAAGAATTATGCGGGCAGTATGGGTATCGGCATGGATGGGGAAGCTTCTGCTCTGGCTTAAGCGGGAGACAGAAGACCATGGGCCTCTGGAAATCTGGCTGTGTCCGGTAAAGGACTCCTCCATGACCCCCATCCTTCTTGCTCCGCTGGCAGACGGGCTGGTGTACAGGCTTGAGGCCGGGACTGCGGGTACAGATCTGGGTGAACTTGCTCAGGATGGGGACTGGTTTCTGGGATATGGCTCCCCGAGGGCTCCGGTTCCTTTGGAACCTGCTGCCAGACTGGGTTTTTTGCTTCATACCCCGCGGATCTTTCTGAAAGACGGGAGGATCCTTTTTCCACTTGGCGGAGAAGGAGGCAGGCTCACCTTCCGGATCCGCGCCAGGCAGCCGTTTGACGGAGCCGGGTTCTGGTGGAAGGAACGGATTTCATATGTATGGTTTCTTATGCGGAAGGTACTGCCGGGAAAACGGCAGGATCTCGTCATCTATGAGAAATACTGCAGCCGGGCGGAGGATAATGGCTTCGCCTTTTTTTGTTTTTGTATGCAGAATCTGGACGAACAGCGCAGAAAGCATGTATATTTTATTCTCGACAGAGATTCAACGCCCTATGATGAGCTCCGGCAGAAATACGGCAGGCAGATCGTCCCTTTCCTCAGCTTCCGGCACCTGAACCTGATGCTGAACGCATGGGCCTACGCCGCTTCCGAAAGCCGTTCACATGGCTTTGCCTGGAAAGCTGCACCGGGACCGGTACTGCATGAGCTGCGGAAGGGGAATCACCCGATTTTGTTTCTACAGCACGGGGTGACTGCACTGAAAAAGGTGGACGGAATTTTCGGAATCCGGGGAACCGATCCTATGACCTGGTTTGCCGTCACAAGCGGGTTCGAACAGCAGATTATCGCCCGCCATTTCGGATATCCGGCTGACCGTATTCCGATCCTGGGGTTTCCGCGATGGGATTTCATGCACTGCGGCATCAGTAAAAGGCCGCGGTATTTTCTCTATATGCCAACCTGGCGGACCTGGCTGGAGGACTGCAGTCCCAGGGCCTTTCTCTCCAGTGATTATTATCACGCGATCCGGGATTTTTTATGGTCTTCTTCACTTCTGGATGTGCTCATCAGAACAGGTACGCGCCTGATGGTATATCTTCACCCGAAATTTGCCTCCCTGTCCAGCCGGTTTTCCCTCCCGGAAGAGGCAGAGGGCCTGGTGGAAATACCGGATCCGGAGAGCTTTGCTCTCTCCGGACGGATTGAGGAGTGCAGCGCCCTTGTCACAGACTACTCCAGCGTTTCCTGGGATGCGTATTATCTCGGGAAGCCTGTGCTTTTTTATCAGTTTGATCGTGAGCGGTATCTGAAGGAAACCGGCAGTTATCTGGATCTTGGAAAAGACCTGTTTGGCCCGGCCTATCTGAATAAGGATGATTTGATCCAGGGAATCAGGGAATGTGCAGACCGTAATTTCACACTGTTTCCCGGGCAGGTGGAAGCCCGGGAAAGATATTTCCCGTTCCAGGATGATCAAAACTGCCGGCGGGTACTGGATTTTCTGGAGGAAAAAGGATGGCCGCATTCGATAAAATCCTGAAAAAACTGAAAATGGGTTCCTGGTATCCCCTGTATCATTCCTTATACCGT
>CACZQU010000354.1 GCA_902783305.1 uncultured Lachnospiraceae bacterium
CGCGTTCAGAACAGGGGCTGTGGTGCTGGTTGCTTCCATGTTTGTACTCCTTGAAACAGTAAGATTACCGGCTATCCGGAAACATGTTTTTCAAAGGAATCATACCTTATGACCGACGAAAGTACAAGAGAAAGTCGCAATAAGACAGAAGGAAAGTCGCGATAAACCTTTGAATTCGGTCTTGTTGCGACTTTCCGGTACTCTGACGGATCATTCCTGTGCCGGAAAGGACTGCCGGATACTTTTCTCTGCCCCCTGTAATCACAAGGGCTGCTGCAGTAACAGGAAGGAGTCAGAAGATTCTCTTATAATTATTGACGATAGAATCACCTTTTGTTATCATATATTTATCAATATTGTCATATGCCGACCCTGTATCATCCGGAAAAGAGGTGAAAAAGCACATATATCGGTGACAGAAAGGATATGGGCTGGCTGTATTCGATGATTGAGCCGTGAAATCAATCATCACATTCCAATGACAGCAGTGTTTTACTTTTCATGAGGAGACATATTTTGTTTTCGGCATCGAAGATGCCGAAACTCACAAAACAGTAATCCGAAAACAGCAAGTCAAAGTACAAATCTTCGATTTGAGAGGTAGAAAAAGATGAAAAACAAACTGATGACGATTCTTGCCTGTTCTGTCCTGGCAGCCGGTTTGTTCGTTCTGGCGGCACCGGTATCCGCGGATGATACCTATAATATCAAAATGTCCACACAGCTGAGCGAAGGATCTCCCTTTGTCGACGGATTCTACGCATGGGCTGACGCCGTAAACGAGAGGACAGACGGACATGTCCAGATCGAAGTATACAGCTCTGCTGCTCTGGGAAGCGATGAGGACGTGATCGAGCAGGCTCTCCAGGGCGCCAACGTGGCGGTGCTTACCGACTGCGGCCGCATGGGCAACTATGTTGAGGAGATGGGTATCCTGAACGCCGCTTATTTTGCGGACAGCTATGAGGAGATGGAGAAATTCATGGATACGGATACCTTCCGCGGATGGACGGATCAGCTGGAATCAGAGCATGGCATCGTTGTCTTGAATTTCGGCTGGTGTGACGGCTTCCGCCATTTCCTTACCAATAAGCCCATCTATTCCCCTGATGACCTGAAGGGTGTACTGATCCGCACACCTGGTGCTGCCGTGTGGAGCAAGTCCATCGAATCTCTGGGTGCCACACCTGTTTCAACCGTTGGCTGGGCGGATGTCTACAACGCAGTCCAGACCAAAACCATCGATGGCGCGGAGGGACAGACCAGCGCCTCCTATCCGGCCGCTCTTTATGAAGTCCTGGATTACATGGACCAGACCGGTCATATTCTTCTCATGAACGGCATCATTGTCGGAGAGAAGTTCTGGAGCACCATTCCGGAGGAATATCAGCAGATTATCATCGAGGAATGCGCGAATGCCGCTGCAGACGCCTCGGCTGTCGTCGCGGAAAAAGCGTCCGAATACGAAGGCCTGATGGCAGAAAAAGGGATGACCATCATTCCTCCTGAGGAAATAGATATCGCTGCTTTCCGTGAAGCTTCCGAAGCAGCTTATGAAGCCCTTGGCTTTACGGAACTGAGAGCGAAACTGTACGAGGAGATCGGCAAGGAATAAGCTGAGACAGAAAAAATGGAAATCGTAAAGAAAATCTACTCTGGTTTTGTCAAGACAGAAGAATGGGTTGCCTGCCTTCTGCTCGCCGCAATCGTCACACTGATGTTCCTTTCCGCCGTGATGCGGAAACTGGGGACTCCCCTCAACTGGGCCGGGGATACTTCTCTGCTCCTGTTTGCCTGGACCTGCTTTCTGGGAGCGGATCTGGCAATCAGGGATAAAAGCCTGGTGAACGTGGACATGCTCCTGACGAAATTTCCAAAGAAGGTTCAGAAGGTCATAAGGATCGCCTGTCAGATCGCGGCCATGGCGCTGCTGATCTCATTCGTCTTATACGGCGTTCCCCTTTGCATTGATTCTGTTGCGAGGAAGTTTTCCAATATGAATCTGAGTTATTCATGGGCGACAGCCAGTGTGCCGGCGGGCAGCGCGCTGCTCACGATCACCTCCTTCATCAATCTGGGAAAAATGATACGGTCCGAAGACGGTAGTTATGGAAAGCAGGGAGGTGATGATATATGCTAGCGGTTATCATTACTTTTCTTGTCCTGCTGGTGATCGGGATGCCGGTGGCTTTCGCCATCGGTATCGCAGGGGCGCTGTTCTTTATTATCAGTCCCTATGTCCCATACAGCATTGCAGTCCAGAAGGTCGTCGCGTCGACGCAGTCACTGAATATGCTTTCCATTCCCCTGTTCATTTTTGCGGGGAACCTGATGAATGAGACGGGTATTACCAGGAAGCTGATTCAGCTGTCCGACACTTTGGTCGGCCA
>CACZQU010000355.1 GCA_902783305.1 uncultured Lachnospiraceae bacterium
ACAGGTTTCCGGTCCGGTTCCACTTCCTACTAAAAAGGAAGTTGTTACTATTTTAAGGGCTGTGCATAAATACAAAGATTCCCGTGAGCAGTTCGAGCAGAGGACACATAAGAGGCTGATCGACATCATTAACCCGACTCACGCTACAGTGGAAGCTCTCAAGCGCCTTGAGATGCCTGCAGGAGTCCACATTGACGTCAAGATCAAAAAGTGATTGCGCCTTGCGTTTTCAAAGGGTAATGTCCCGGAGCTGACCCGACCGGGCTTACATAAAGGTGTCCCAGAGCAAGCCGGATCATGGCGCAAGAAGCTCTGGAGTATATGATTGCCATATGGCAATCCGCTATAGGAGGAGAAAAAATGTTAAAAGGAATCTTAGCTACCAAGATCGGCATGACGCAGATCTTTGACGATGAGGGACTTCTTGTCCCCGTGACCGTTCTTCAGGCAGGCCCATGCTGTGTGACACAGGTAAGGACTGTGGAGAACGATGGATATTCAGCAGTTCAGGTTGGTTTCGGCGAGATCAGAAAGAAGCTGGTCAATAAGCCGGAGCAGGGCCATTTCGATAAAGCCGGGGTCGAGGCAAAAAAATTCGTCAAAGAGTTCCGTTTTGACAATGCTGCCGACTATAAGGTGGGCCAGGAGATTAAGGCAGATATTTTTGCTGCCGGTGACCACATTGACGCGACTGCAGTTTCCAAAGGAAAAGGATTCCAGGGTGCGATCAAAAGACACGGCCAGTCCCGCGGACCCATGACCCATGGTTCCAAGTATCATCGCCACGCCGGTTCCAACGGTGCCTGCTCTGATCCGAGCCGTGTTTTCCCCGGAAAGAAAATGCCAGGACAGATGGGACACGAGCGTGTCACCGTACAGAATCTTGAGATCGTCCGTGTAGATGCTGAGAAAAACCTGATCCTTGTCAAAGGTGCTGTTCCGGGACCGAAGAAATCTCTTGTTACGATCAAAGAGACGGTTAAGTCCGCATAATTGAGAAAGGAGGAGCACAAACATGGCAAACGCAAAAGTATATAATATGGAAGGCAGCGAAGTCGGTACGATGGAGCTGAACGACGAAGTATTTGGCGTAGAGATTAAAGAGAATCTCGTACATCTCGCGGTTGTGCGTCAGCTCGCAAATAAGCGTCAGGGCACGCAGAAAGCCAAGGGCCGTTCCGAAGTCAGCGGCGGCGGCAGAAAACCATGGAGACAGAAGGGCACAGGACATGCCAGACAGGGTTCCATCCGCGCGGCACAGTGGACCGGCGGCGGTGTCATTTTCCCGCCGACTCCGAGAGATTACACCAAGAAGATGAATAAAAAGGAAAGAAGATATGCTCTGAAGTCCGCATTGACCAGCAAGGTACAGGATGAGAAATTCCTCGTTCTTGAAAGTCTGGTTCTTCCGGAGATCAAGACCGCGAAGATGCAGAAGGTTCTGGAAAATCTCAAGGTGGACAACGCTCTTGTGATCACGGCGGCTCCTGACAGCAATGTTTATCTTTCCGCCAGGAATATCCCGGATGTGCTTACAGCGACTCCCTCTACGATCAATGTGTACGATGTTATGAAATATCATACCGTGATCGCTACAAAAGATGCCGTTGCATCGATCGAGGAGGTATACAGATAATGGCAGATATTAAATATTATGATGTAATCCTGAAGCCGGTCATTACAGAGAAGTCAATGAACGGCATGGCCGATAAGAAATATACGTTCCTTGTTCATCCCGATGCCAACAAGACACAGATCAAGGAAGCCGTCGAGAAGATGTTTGAAGGAACAAAGGTAAAGAGCGTCAACACCATGAACCTGGATGGAAAGAAAAGACGCCGCGGTCTGGTTGTTGGAAAGACGGCCAGGACCAAGAAAGCAATCGTTTCTCTTACGGAAGAGAGCAAAGAGATCGAAATCTTTGAGGGACTTTGATCTTTGACGCGGATTGCGAGCTAAGCATATTCGAATATGCGATATGAATTCGAAAGGAGACAACCGAAATGGGAATCAAAACCTATAACCCATATACACCGTCAAGGAGACATATGACAGGTTCTGATTTCTCTGAGATTACAGCCAGTAAACCGGAGAAATCCCTTGTCGTTTCGCTGAAAAAGAATTCCGGCAGAAATAATCAGGGCAAGATCACTGTCAGACATAAAGGCGGCGGAAACCGCAGAAAATACAGACTCATCGATTTCAAGAGAAACAAAGACGGCATTCCCGCAATTGTCAAGACGATTGAATATGATCCCAACAGGACAGCCAATATCGCGCTGATCTGCTATGTGGACGGTCTGAAAACCTATATTCTCGCTCCCGACGGTCTGAAGGTCGGACAGCGGATCATGAATGGTCCGGATGCTGAGGTTCGTGTAGGCAACTGCCTTCCTCTGGAGAAGATTCCTGTAGGTACCATGATCCATAATATTGAACTTCACCCCGGGAAGGGCGGACAGATGGTACGTGCAGCGGGTAATGGAGCTCAGCTGATGGCGAAGGAAGGCCGGTTTGCTACTCTGCGTCTTCCCTCCGGTGAGATGAGGCTTGTTCCTCTGCAGTGCCGCGCTACTATCGGTATCATCGGAAACGGAGATCACAACCTTATTAATATTGGTAAAGCCGGACGTAAGCGTCATATGGGCATCCGTCCCACCGTCCGCGGTTCTGTCATGAACCCGAACGATCATCCGCATGGTGGTGGAGAGGGCAGAGCTCCGGTTGGACGTCCTGGTCCTTCTACTCCGTGGGGTAAGCCCGCGCTTGGCCTTAAGACCAGAAAGAAGAAAAAACAGTCCAATAAGCTTATCATCAGAAGACGTGATGGCAGAGCTTTATCGAAATAATAAGGAGGAGTTAGAATGTCCCGTTCACTTAAAAAAGGACCTTTTGCGGATGAGAGCCTGCTGAAGAAAATAGACGCGCTGAACGCGGCTAATGATAAATCCGTTATCAAAACCTGGTCACGTCGTTCCACAATTTTCCCGTCCTTCGTCGGCCATACCATCGCCGTACACGATGGAAGGAAACATGTTCCGGTATATGTCACAGAAGACATGGTCGGACATAAGCTCGGCGAATTTGTTGCTACCAGGACCTACAGAGGCCATGGCAAAGACGAGAAGAAATCGAAATAATCTGATTCGCTGCAACGACGAAAAATCCGGAGCTTTCCGCCGTCCGGCGGGACTCCGGTGTACCATGACGGCGCGAAGCGAACCGCGCCCAACCAGTCAGTTTGTATAACGAAAGGAGGCACTTAAAATGGCAAAAGGACATAGAAGCCAGATTAAGAGAGCCAGAAATGAGAACAATAAAGAGACCAGGCCGCATGCTAAGCTTTCTTATGCCAGAGTGTCCGTACAGAAAGCGTGCTTCGTGCTTGACGCGATTCGCGGCAAGGATGTGACTACGGCTTTGGGAATCCTTACCTATAGTCCCAGGTATGCGTCCAGCCTGATCAAAAAGCTTCTTGAGTCTGCGATCGCCAATGCGGAGAACAACAACGGAATGAACCGTGACAGCCTTTACATCGCAGAATGCTTTGCGGACAAGGGACCGACAATGAAGCGGATCCAGCCGAGAGCACAGGGCAGAGCATACCGGATCGAGAAGAGGACAAGCCATATTACGATCGTGCTTGATGAAAGGTAAGGAGGAAAAGCATGGGACAGAAAGTTAACCCGCATGGCCTTAGGGTCGGCGTTATCAAAGAGTGGGATTCCAGATGGTATGCGGATCGTGATTTCGCTGACAACCTTGTGGAAGACTATAAGATCAGAGAGTTTCTTAAAAAGAAGCTTTATAACTCCGGTATTTCCAAGATTGAGATTGAGAGAGCTTCCGACAGGATCAAGGTGGTCATCTATACCGCCAAGCCGGGCGCTGTGATTGGAAAGGGCGGCCAGGACATCGACAAGGTAAAGGCAGAGCTTGCCGGATATACCAAGGCAAAAAAAGTCATTGTCGATATCAAGGAAGTCAAAAGACCTGACAGAGACGCACAGCTTGTCGCGGAAAACATCGCTCAGCAGCTTGAAAACCGTATTTCCTTCCGCCGTGCGATGAAATCCACGATGCAGAGAACGATGAAGGCCGGAGCAAAGGGTGTTAAGACTGCTGTTTCCGGACGTCTTGGCGGCGCTGACATGGCCCGTTCCGAGTTTTACAGTGAGGGAACCATCCCGCTTCAGACATTGCGCGCAGACATCGACTATGGCTTTGCAGAAGCCAACACCACATATGGCAAGGTTGGCGTAAAAGCCTGGGTCTACAATGGAGAGATTCTTCCTAGCAAAGGAACGAAGGAAGGGAGCGATAAATAATGTTAATGCCGAAGAGAGTAAAGCGTCGTAAACAGTTCCGTGGTTCCATGAAGGGAAAAGCTCTTCGCGGGAACGTCATCAATTACGGAGAATACGGCCTTGTTGCAGTAGAACCTTGCTGGATCAAATCCAATCAGATTGAGGCTGCCCGTGTTGCCATGACCCGTTATATCAAGCGTGGCGGTAAAGTCTGGATCAAGATCTTCCCGGACAAACCGGTTACTGCAAAACCGGCTGAAACACGTATGGGTTCCGGTAAAGGTACCGTTGAGTACTGGGTATCCGTTGTAAAACCCGGCCGCGTGTTGTTTGAGATCGCAGGAGTACCTGAGGAAGCTGCCCGCGAAGCACTTCGTCTTGCTATGCACAAGTTACCCTGCAAATGTAAAATCGTTTCTCGTGCAGACTTAGAAGGCGGTGATAACAGTGAAGACTAATAAATATTTAGAAGATTTAAAAGCGAAATCAGCTGCGGAACTGAATGACGAGCTCGTAGCTGCGAAGAAGGAACTTTTCAATCTGAGATTCCAGAATGCGACAAAGGAACTGAACAATACCAGCCGCATTAAAGAAGTCCGCAAGAACATTGCAAGGATTCAGACTGTTATTACGGAGAAAGAGAGAGCCTGAGAAAAAGGCTGATTCCGGATGACTGGAACATCTACAGAAGGGAAAGGAGAACAATCTCGTGGAAAGAAATCTTAGAAAAACACGTACCGGCAAGGTCGTCAGCAACAGAATGGATAAGACCATTGTCGTAGCGGTTGAGGACCATGTAAAACATCCGCTTTATAAAAAGATTATCAAGAAGACCTACAAGCTGAAAGCGCATGACGAAAACAACGAATGCAATATTGGCGATACTGTAAAGGTTATGGAGACCAGACCGCTGTCCAAGGACAAGAGATGGAGACTGGTCGAGATCGTTGAGAAAGTGAAATAA
>CACZQU010000356.1 GCA_902783305.1 uncultured Lachnospiraceae bacterium
GCCTGGGAAAACTTGTTGGAGGAGTTGAAGCCCTGGGAATCGCCCACTGCGTACTCAGCATTTTCCTGCATGCTGACGTACGCTTCCTCTCCCAGGAAGCGGAGCAGAGCCTGGTCGGTCGCGTTGCCGCCGACGACCTTGTGCTCTCCGTCAAACATGGAGCCGGTATTTTTGCCGATGGCCAGATGGACATATTTTTCAATGTCACCGTGGCTGCTCAGCTCGGAAATCGGGATTACGGTCCCGTCCGGGGCGAAGAAATCCACCACCTCCAGGCTTCCCTTGGTGATCGTACCGGTCTTGTCGCTGAAAAGAATGTTGAGAGAACCGGCGGTCTCGATACCGACGGCCTTGCGGACCAGGACGTTGTGGTCAAGCATCCGGCTGGTATTCTGCATGAGCACCAGGGAGATCATCAGCGGAAGACCCTCAGGCACTGCGCAGACGACAATCAGGATCGCGATGGAAGCAGCGTCCACCACATTCATCAGGACATTGCTCCAGCCTGAAGCCAGGTACGCGCTCATCCCGCCGGCTTTGGTGATATAGTAAATGAGGTAGAGGACCATGATTGCGATGGCGGAGATGTATCCGAAGACAGAGATCTGCTTCGCCAGCTTGGCCAGCTTCACCTTCAGCGGGGAATCCGGCTCGTCCTCCTGCATCTCCTCGGCCATCTTGCCCATCATGGTCTTCAGGCCGACCTTGCGCACGTCCATGACACCCTCGCCGTCAAAGACGACAGCGCCGCGGAACAGGGAGGATTCGTCAACAAACACCTCTCCGGTCATCGCTTCCGGAAACTCGGCATCCTCAGGAGCGGCAAATTTCTTACATTCCTCCGCCTCGCCGTTGAGAACCGAATTGTCGATCCGCAGGTCACCGTCGATCAGAAGTCCGTCCGCAGGGATCTTGTTGCCTGCCTGAAGGATGATTTTGTCGCCGACGACGACCTCATCGACTTCCTTCACCTCGATCTCTCCGTTCCGGATGATCTTGCAGGTGTCTTTTTTGGTGCTTTCCTTGAGCTCACGGTATTTCGTATCGCTGGCGACGCCGGTCTTGGCCGTGACAAATGCCACGATCAGGACGGCAACGATCGTGCCCAGCGGTTCATAGATTTCCGCCTGGCCCATGCAGAACATCACCAGCATGATGGCGACAATCACCAGAAGGATCCGGATCATCGGATCCTTGAAGGTTTCCTTGAATTCATCCCAGAACGTGGTCGGCTCGGAATCCGGAATGACATTGGAGCCGTTTTGTTCTCTTGACTTCAGGACCTCCTCGTCGGTAAGGCCCTTATACTTCATTGCCATGTCGTGTCCTCTTTTCTTTTCATTTTTTTGTAAATGGCCGCCGGTCAGTCATGGCGGTGTCAGATTCCTGCTCATGCCAGGGCAAAGGAGACTTTGCCGGCGGGGAATCCTGTTCTGATGATCAAAAGCTCTTCACACCGAAGCAGAGGGAGATTTCACCAGGAAATCCTCTCTCATGGGAGAGAAAACGTCCACCAGCTTTCCGGCCTCCAGGCAGGTAACGCCATGCTCAGCACCGGAAGGCATATACACGCTGTCTCCCTTTTTCACGGTACGGGTCTCGCCGGCGACGGTGAAGGCAAAGCTTCCTTCCGCCACGTAGGTGATCTGCTCATGAACATGGGAGTGGAAATTTCCTTTCGCGCCTTTTTCAAAGGTGATCTCGCACATCATCAGATTTTTGTTATAGGTAAGTATCCTGCGGTACACTCCCGGTTCACATGGGGTCACCGCGGCATCCTTGTTGAAACCGAACATCCTGTCCTCCTCACTCCTCCTTCAGCCCGGGAGCCCTGATCACCAGCTCCGGGTTTTTGACACTCACCTTCGTCCCCGCAGGAACCGATTCAATGATGAAGGTGTTTCCGGCTACGACGCTGTTTGCCCCGATGACGGTGTCACCGCCGAGAACCGTCGAGTTGGAATAAATCGTGACATTGTCCTCGATGGTGGGATGGCGCTTGACATTGGCCAGGGCCTGTCCCATCCTGGTGGACAGCGCGCCCAGGGTCACTCCCTGGTAGAGCTTGACGTTGTTCCCGATCTCGGTGGTCTCGCCGATTACGACTCCTGTGCCATGATCGATGAAGAAGTATTCCCCGATCCGGGCGCCGGGATTGATGTCGATCCCTGTCCTGCTGTGCGCGTGTTCTGTCATGATCCGGGGAATGAAGGGTACCTTCTCCAGGTAAAGGACATGAGCCAGACGGTACACGTAGATGGCGTAAAGCCCGGGATAGCAGAAAATGATTTCCTCCTTGCTTTTCGCGGCGGGGTCACCGTCAAATCCCGCCTGCACGTCCTTCATCAGAAGCTCCTGGATCCCGGGAAGGCTCTCAAAAAACCGGGCCGTCACCTCGCGGGCATGCCTCTCCCCGCTCTCCCGGGTCTCCTTGTCATACTCAAACGCGATCTCAATCTGCCGGCAAAGCCTGTCAAAAAGCTCATTCAGGTGAAATCCTACATAGTACTCCGGAAATTCCCTGGCGCAGGAATCATTTCCAAAAAATCCCGGGAAAACAATCGCCCGAAGCTGTCGGGTAATATCGATTACCTGATCTCTGCTGGGCAGACGCTTGCCTGACCTGGACAGAAACAGGTCCCCTTCCCGGTAATTTCTGGTAAGCTTTTGCACCGCGGCTTCGATCGTTGCCTCCTTTTCAGGCATTAGACGAGCCTCCTTTCCGTTTGCAAATCATGGTGTGATCCTGTCGGCTTCAGCCGCCGCCGTATATCCGGCGGCTGACAGCTACACCTCATGATAGCAAAAATTCCGGAAGCTGTAAAGCATGGATCCTTGAAAAGCAGGGCTGCCGCCATCCCGGGATCGCCGAAAAGGGGATTGACCTTTTGACCCATTTCTGTTATAGTTAATTCGCTGTGGGCGGGAGGTGATCGCCTCCGACGCTTTACAGAGCCTGTAAAGCTGCAGGCTGTCTATATCGGGAGAGTTATCGAAGTGGTCATAACGAGCCGCACTCGAAATGCGGTTGTCCTTTCTGGGCACGTGGGTTCGAATCCCACACTCTCCGTTTCCGGAAAAAAGCCCGCAGACATTCTGGCTGTCTGCGGGCTTTTTGATTCTGATATTGAGAAACGTTCTTTTCCGGAGGAAGGATCCATGGCGGTTCATCCGTCCAGGCGGCAGCTTGTCATCTCCCGCCATGAGGAAGCTCTTCCCGCGGCAAGAACGGGTAACTGATGTTCAGACTTTCGGATGCCGGGAAATCAAGGGCAAATGCGTAAAGAGCCGGTCAGAAAAGGAGGCTGCAGATGATACAGGATATTGCACCCAGAATATTTGACAACCAATACCATCCCGTCTCCCCTTCCCCCGACAGTATTGTCCTCATGATCCGTGGACAGGAGATCGGCGTGATCCGCCGCGAGGAAGGAGCAGCCGGCGCAGAGAGGATGACCGGCGGGGATGATCTGATACGTTTCGGTGAGCTTGTGGTTCCCCCGTCGAGGGCGATTTATCTGTTTACTGTCGACGACACCGGTTTTTATCTGATCTTTGAGGAAAGCGTTTTTCCCAAAGCCGTGCGTTTTGTACCGGTGAGGCTTCTCATGCAGGATCTGACCGTGCCCAGATTTCTCCGGTTCGCCGTCACGACAGCCTGGCATCTGGCAAAGTGGTACGAAAGTGTACAGTACTGCGGAGCCTGCGGCAAGAAAACGATTGCGGAGGGAGAGCTGATTGCCGAGCCGGAGGACAGCGGGGGCTTGGCTCCGGGAACTCCATCCTCTGAGGAGACGATCGAAAGAGCCGTCCGTTGTCCTGACTGCGGAAGAATTTTTTATCCCAGAATCAACCCTGCGGTCATCGTGGGGGTGACAAAGGGGGACGAGCTTCTGATCACCCGTTATGTGCGGTCCCGGGGCGTATCGGTGGACGCGCTGGTTGCCGGTTTCTGCGAGATCGGGGAGACTCTGGAGGAGACGGTAGCCCGGGAGGTCCGGGAGGAAACCGGTCTTGAGGTCACCAATATCCGCTATTACAAGTCCCAGCCCTGGGGAATCGCTCTCGACCTGCTGGCAGGCTTCTACTGCGATGCGCTGGATACGGAGATCTCTGTGGACGAGACCGAGCTGTCTGCCGCGGCCTGGGTCCGCCGCGAGGACATCAAGGGGCAGCCGACGGACAACAGTCTGACCAATGAAATGATGATGGTATTTAAAGAAGGGAGGGAACCTCACTGAGGTTTCCTCCCTTCTTTATGATCCGGCCTGCATAGTTTCTCGTTCCTATTCACGGTCTAACCTTCCCCGCGCGTGGCTTTACAGTTAATCCGTGA
>CACZQU010000357.1 GCA_902783305.1 uncultured Lachnospiraceae bacterium
AAGGCGATCTATTCCGTGATCGTCGGTATTTATCTGGGAGACTGCGTAACCACAGCCATTGTCTGCTCCATCGGGGCGAACCGGGAAGCCAGACGGGTCGGTATCGTCAATATCCTGTACAACCTGAGCAAGAGCGCTCTGGTGCTGATTGTAATAGCCATTATCCACCGGATCGGACTTCTGGACGGGCTGTGGGACGCAACGGTCAATTCGGGTATGATCGCGAATACGAATACTGTTTTCAACCTGGCCTGCGCCCTCTGCCTGCTTCCGGTTATCGGTTTCCATGAACGGCTTAGCGACCGGATCGTCGGAAAACCCAAAACAGTTAAAACCAAGTATGACGAGGTGCTGGGCGGACTGAACCCGGTATTCTACAATACCCCCGCACTGGCCCTGGGCAGCTGCTATGACGCCCTTCAGACCATGCTTACCATTGCGCGGGAAAACCTGGGAAGGGCTCAGAAACAGTTTGAACAGTTTTCCAGGGAACGGTATGCGGAAATCAACGCAGAAGAACAGCAGGTGGACAAGCTGACGGATAATGTGAGCCGTTACCTGGTGGAGCTGCTGCCGCACCTGCAGAGCGATCAGTATACAGAGATCCTGAATCAGTATTACAAACAATCGACTGAATTTGAACGTCTGGGGGATCAGGCGGTCAAAATAGCCGATATTGCAGCGAGACTGTCGGAAAACAACACGGATTTCTCCGATACATGCAAAGGGGAGCTGAAGGTTCTCCAGAGCCTGATTGAGGATATCCTGAACAATGCAGAAGCAGCCTTTACCGGAAAGGATGAGAAGGCTGCCTCCCTGATTGAACCCAAGGTTCATGTGGTGAATGATCTGATCAATGAGATGACCCAGAACCATCTGAACCGGATGAGCGCCGGTGAATGCTCTTTTCTGGCAGACGCTGTATTCTCCAATCTGATGGCTGAATATAAAAGAATAGCAGGGATCTGCTCCAACATCGGTATGGCGACGCTGGTCCGGATTCATCCGGAACTGGCTACCCGGGAGCATCTGTTCCTGGAGACGCTGGACCAGAACGGCAGCGCAGAATACAAGCAGGTGCTGATGCAGACCCGGAAACAGTACTTTGACCGGCTGAAAGAGAAGGAAACCGGCGGCCAGGGCCAACAGATTACGCTGGATGACGTTCTTCCGGAAAAAACTGAAGACTGAGAACAGAAACACATCGCGGAAACGATGTGTTTTTCTATGTATTTCAGATCATCCCGTGAAAAGACAAGTAACCTGTTGCGGCAGAAAAGGCAGGATAAACCTACGTTTTTTGTGAAAACATAAGTATGAATAGCGTACAACTGCAAAATCCGTTACATATTAGGATGCACGAAATGTTCGTCGGGTAACAAAACGAAAAAAACGAAATGGTTTACATTTGTTTCGCGCGGAACAGAAAAAAGTGTCAGAAGGAATGCGTTTTTCCCGGGAAGACAGGAAAAATACCGGATGAAAGAACAACGGTCTGAGTGGAAACGTTGACACGATTAACAATTCTGGTTTACAATATTATATGTTGGAAAACGATTGCACACATCAGAAAGGAGAATGGTCCGATTATGGTCAGACTGAAGGATATTGCTGAGGCATGCGGTGTATCTGTTGCGACAGTATCCCGTGCCCTGAACGGATTAACCAACGAAGGCAGGGAAAGAACAGCATTCATCTGCCAGACGGCCAAGGATATGGGCTATTATCCGAATGCAGCCGCAAGAACGCTGAAAACAAGCAAATCCAACAATATCGGTATTATCTACGAAGATATGATGACTCACGTATATTTCAGCAGCCTGTTTGACGCGCTGAGACGTGAGGCTGAAAGATTCGGATACGATCTGACGTTTATCGGGCGCGGCGATTTTACCGGACGGAACTATTATGAGCATGCCCGCCAGAGGAGCCTGGACGGCGTTATTGTGGTACAGGCGGATTTCGATTCAGCCGGGATTATGCGGCTGGCCACCAGCAGCATTCCAACCGTCATTGTGGATCATACCTATGAGGGTGTTGACTGTGTTACCAGCGACAACCGCTCCAGCATGGAACAGATCGTCCGTCATGTGCACCTGCGCGGCCACCGGAAAATTGCATTTATCCAGGGACAGAAGGGAACGGTCAGCAGGGAAAGACTGGCAGGATTCTATAAAGCCTGTACAGAACTTGGAATCCGTGTTCCGGTGGAATATGTCCGTGAAGGCCTTTTCCAGAACGCTACGGAATGCACTGAATGCATCCTGGAGTTCCTGAAACTTCCAGAGAAACCCACCTGTATCCTTTGCCCGGACGACTCCAGTGCCATCGGCGCGATGCTGCAGCTTCAGGCCAAGGGAATCAATGTGCCGAAGGATGTCAGCCTTGTCGGATATGACGGAATCCCCATGAGCCAGGTTATTACGCCGAGACTGACAACATACAGTCAGGACGCGGTCCGGATCGCCAAGGAAACCTTTGACCTGCTGATAGACGCGATTGAATTTCCGGACAGCCATATGACGAAACAGATTTCTGTTCCCGGCAGGATGATTGAAGGAGAGACTGTATAAGACACTGCGGATCCTGCTATTGAAAAGTGGCAGGCAGATACGGTAAAATAAAAGGTGCTGTATAAAACAGCACCTTTTTACTATGACTAAAGGAGTTTCTGTTCAGAATGAAGATAAAGAAATTGCTCTGTTTACTGTCCGTGCTTGTGCTGCTGGCTGCCTGTATGCCAGCTTGCGGAGAGGAAGAGGAAGAACAGTGGGTAGACCTGGACGAAGAAACGGTAACTGAAACCGCCGAAGAATCCGCGGAAGATTCTGCCGAAGACAACGAAACGGTGTTTACTCCCTCCTACGGGAGCGCATACCGGGAGGATATCGGTTCCTCCTACTGGACAACGCCCATGGACATCAGCAATGAGAAGGCTGTATGGGACATGCTCATGGAACCGATTACCGTGGTGGATCTGGGGAAAATGAAGGGGAAGAGCCGTTCCCAGATGACCAAAGTACAGACGTATCTGTACCGGGAGCCGGATGAAAAATCCAAGATTATCGGCGAAGTATCCAACCTGTCTCAGGGAGTCCGGGTGATTGAAAACCTGGATAACGGGTGGTCCCTGGTGGAATGCTATTCCAGTTCCTTCTTTTCAAAACCCGCGACGAAGACAAAAGCCTGGAATATGCTTGTGAGCGGCTATATGCCCACAAAATACCTGAAACAGGTTCAGCCCACAACACGTCTTGCACTTGTGGTGGACAAGCTGGCGCAGCGGCTGTATGTGTTCCAGGAGGGCAAAATGATTGCCACACTCCTGTGTTCCACCG
>CACZQU010000358.1 GCA_902783305.1 uncultured Lachnospiraceae bacterium
GAGCTCAACAAGCAGGACCTCTTTATCTGTGCCATAGTCTGTGTAGATGCCGACAGCGCCGCCGCCGATATAGTACATGCAGTCTCCGGCATCGCCCTGACGGAAGATAACCTGATCCTTCATGAAGTGCAGGTTCTCCCTCAGCTCTCCATGATCTTCACGGGTCTGCTCAATATCTTCATATGTCTCCATCGCTTCGAGTGTCGCGGTGTAGTTAAAGAAGCGGTTATAGTCTTTCAGGAATTTATTGATCTTAGAGAGGAGCCCTTCTTTTCTGCTTGCGACATCTCCTCTGGTCTGATGCATCTCACTGATCGTAGTGCAGACTTCCTTATAGTCATCGGTCAGTTCACGCAGACGACGGCTCAGATTCTTCATGATCTCTCTGATCTGTTCAGGATCCTTTTCGAAAAAGTCACTGAGCTCTTCGGAGCCGATCTCCAGGACCTTGACATCATCATGTGCAGCCACAACTGTAGCAGACCTTGTCCATGCATCCAGAACTGCCATCTCGCCGAAAATCCGACCTTCTCCGAGTTCTGTGAGCTTTGTCTCGTTTTTTGTCCCATAGCCGAGAAAAACGCTGACGGTTCCCTCGATAATCTTATACATGCATTTTCCAGTGGAGGCTTCCCAAAAAATTACTTCATTCTGTTTAAATACTCTTTGCTGCATGATCTACTCCTCTCATCCTCGGGTCTCATTACAAATTGTACACATGTTTCTGCACTGATCAATTGTTGTACTATATCCTGCAAGCGGTTTCGACGTTTACTTTCAAGAGCTGCGCCCGGCTTGTAGCGATTTATGCATACATTCCGTACAAAAACGGAACATTCATGCTTTTTATTATATCATTAACAGGCCAATAATGTAGAAAAAACTTATCCATCCTCCACAATTTCTGCGAATATGACTTGGCAGGGTGCCGCACAGACTGTGTGGGAGCCCTCATAGGGTGCCTCATAGTCCCGATTTTACCATTCTGTTTCCCGAAACTTCCAGAAATATCGGCTTTTGGGATACAACAAGACAAAAAAGGCCTAAAACAGGCCTTTTTTTGTGAGGCTCGATTTTCATGGTATTGGTCTTCAAATGCATTTCCCCGGCATTTTTCCGGTAGTAGGATGTACATAGATAAAAATAAAGAAGAAGATGAAAAGAATCATGAGTTGAATCATGAGTTGTCTTATGAAGTACCGGCGTGCCTGCCGGGAGAGCTGGGACAAAGAGAGAGAAGAAAAAGAAGAGAAATCATGAAAAAGACAAATCGAGTAATTATTCTGACTGTAGGATTGATGATCATGTTCCTGTCCGGCACGGTATACGCCTGGAGTATTATTTCCAGATCGATTTCCGCGACCTTCCCCTCCTGGAACGCGCAGACGCTGTCGATGACCTTTACACTGACCATGATGTTTTATGCACTGGGCGGCCTGGTGAGCGGATTCATCCTCAAAAAGACAGGACCGCGTCCCGTTCTTACAGCTGCAGCACTCCTCTATCCGAGCGGAATGGTGATCGCATCTTTTGCGCAGTCACCGGTCCTCCTCTACCTTGGCTTCGGCGCCATGTGCGGACTGGCCACCGGACTCTGCTACAACTCCGCAGTCAGTACCGTTTCTGCATGGTTTCCGGATATGCAGGGAGCTGCTTCAAGCAGCCTTCTGGCAGCTTACGGACTGAGCAGTTTTATCTCCGGTAAACTATTTGCAGCCTTTGCACCCGCTGACGGCGGCCGTGCCTGGGCCATGGGACTGCGCCTTCTGGCAGTTCTTCTCCTCGCGGCGATCATGACCGGCATAGCTGTTTTCCGCTTTCCCAAAGACGGCGAACTTACTGTTGATGCATCACAGAAAAAAGGACACCGGGAGCCCGCAAGTGATCTTTCCCCTTCACAGATGCTCCGCACCAGCTCCTTCTGGCTTTACTATGTATGGGTAGCCCTTCTGACCGGCGCAGGCCTGATCCTGGTCGGACAGGCGAGCGGCATCGCGGAGGAAGTCGGCAGGAATCTGTCCGGCAATACCATTGCCACTGTTGTCGGAATGATCTCCATCATGAACGCCATCGGAAGGATCTGCAACGGAACCGTTTTTGACCGCTACGGCTATCATGGCACCATGACTATGGTACTGAGTACATTTACCTTCTCAGCGATCACGATGCTTCTGGCTTACCAGACCGGATTCTTCCCCCTGCTTGTCATCGGCTTTATGACCGGTGGATTTGCCTACGGCGCTTTCTGCTCCACCAGCCCGGCCCTTATGGCAGACTTTTACGGCAGGACATGGTATTCCATCAACTTTTCAATCATTCCTACCAACACACTGTTTACATCCTTTGCGACAGTCATCGCGGGCAGGCTCTATGATATTACGAACTCTTTCTACAGCTCGATCCTGCTCCTCTTTGCCTTCGTGATCGTTTCCGTATTCCTGGCATTTGTGATCAAAAGACCCGGAGAACACAAGGTTACTGAAAGACACCATTTCAGACACCACAGAGTGCAGATGGCACATTAGACCTCAGTTTACGCAAAAGAATATTTAAGAGAACGAGCCGAAGGGCAGCTGATATCAGCGGACCCTCCGGCTCATTTTGTTATGATGGAACACTATGAAGAGAACTACTGGAGCCATAATCCCCGAAGTGAAAGCTCCGAAGGGTGAATAGTCCCGATGGTCCGGTAGTCCCAATGGTCCCGATTTTACCATTTCACTTCCCGAAACTTCCAAAATC
>CACZQU010000359.1 GCA_902783305.1 uncultured Lachnospiraceae bacterium
ACAGCTTCTTCATCCGTAACGGGAACATACTTAGCCCTGCCGCTGTCATGAAGAAATGCATGCTCCGGCCCGATGCCCGGATAATCCAGCCCTGCCGAAATCGAGTACACCGGCGCAATCTGACCGTCGCTGTCCTGGCAGAAGTAGGATTTCATCCCATGGAAAATCCCGGGTCTGCCCGTGGAAATGGTTGCCGCGGTTTCCAGGGTATCTATTCCCCTGCCGGCGGCTTCACATCCGATCAGGCGGACGCCCTCATCCTCTATAAAATGGTAAAAGCTGCCGATGGCATTGGAGCCTCCGCCAACACAGGCAAGGACGGCATCCGGAAGACGGCCTTCCTTCTGCAGGATCTGCTCCCTGGTTTCCCGGGAAATGACAGCCTGGAAATCCCGTACTATCGTCGGAAACGGATGTGGTCCCATGACAGACCCCAGACAATAATGCGTATCACTGATCCGGGAAGTCCATTCCCGCATGGCCTCCGAAACGGCATCCTTAAGTGTCGCCGTACCTGTCCTGACCGGAATCACTTCCGCTCCGAGCAGACGCATGCGGTACACATTTAATGCCTGCCGTACCGTATCCTCTTCACCCATGAACACCACACATTCCATGTCCATAAGCGCAGCGGCAGTTGCCGTCGCTACGCCATGCTGTCCTGCGCCGGTTTCCGCGATCAGCCTGGTCTTGCCCATTTTCTTTGCCAGCAGTGCCTGTCCCAGAACGTTGTTGATCTTATGGGCTCCGGTATGGTTCAGATCCTCCCGCTTCAGATATATTTTCGCCCCGGCCAGATCTCTTGTCATCTTGGCCGCATAGTACAGCCGCGACGGCCGGCCGGCATACTCATTGAACAGCTCTGACAGCTCCCGGATAAATTCCGGATCATTTTTATAGTAATTGTAGGCTTCTTCCAGTTCGATCACGGCATTCATTAAAGTATCCGGGATATACTGTCCTCCGTGATTGCCAAATCGTCCTTTACTCATTTGCTTCCGTTTTCCTTTCCGTTCACCGTATCATCGTGCATCCTGTTCTACTTCCCATATGGGCGGCCTGAACCGCCGCGATCATTTTCTCTCTGTCCTTCAGACGGTTTGTCTCCACCCCCGAAGAAATATCAAGTATCCCGGGATGCAGTCTTGCCACCGCATCCGGGATATTCTCCGGCGTCAGCCCGCCTGCCAGGATGAAGGGACGGGGGAAGGCTTCCACCTTTGACCAGTCAAAGCCTTCTCCGGTTCCACAGCCATTGTCCAGAAGAACCGCATCCGCACAGCACTGTGCGGCAGCTTTCAGGTCAGCTTCATCCTGTATCCGGAATGCCTTCCAGACTTCCCGGCCTGTTTTTTCTTTCAGTTCAGCGATATAGGCATTGCCTTCGTTTCCATGGAGCTGGATCACGGCAGGATTTACTTTCTCCGCCGCGCAAATCACGGCTTCCAGCGGTTGATCCACAAACACACATACCGGAAGAATCTCCGGCCGCAGCCGGCTCCTCAGGTTTTCCGCCTGTTCTACGGTAATATTTCGGTGGCTCTTCGGAAAATTCAGGATAAACCCGGCATAATCCGGCATTGCCTCATTGACATACCCGATATCCTGCTCCCGGAAAAGCCCGCAGATCTTGATCCTTGTCATACGGCAGCCTCCCGGAAGGCCTTCAGCAGCGACTCTCTGTCCGGCGCACGCATCAGCGTCTCTCCCACCAGAAGGGCATCCGCTCCGGCCTCTCTCATTACCCGGACATCCTGAGCGGTCTTTATCCCGCTTTCCGCCACATACAAAACCGTATCCGGAATCCTGTCCCGCAGCCGTGCCGTATTCGTCAGATCCATCGAAAAATCCTTCAGGTTCCGGTTGTTTACCCCTATGATTTCCGCACCTGCGCTGACCGCTGAGAGAATCTCCTTCTCATCATGCGTCTCCACCAGCGCGGCAAGGCCAAGATCCCTGCATATGCCAAGATACCGGGAAACCGTCTCCGTATCGAGGATGGCACAGATCAGCAAAACACAGTCCGCCCCCATACACCTCGCCTGATAGAGCTGATATTCATCCACCACAAAATCCTTGCGCAGCATCTGTGTCCGAAGAAGACCTCTGATCTCCCGGAAGATATGATCCGATCCTTGAAACCACTTCGGTTCGGTCAGGACAGAAACCGCGTCTGCTCCTGCCTCCTCATAGTCCCTGGCGATCTTCCGGTAATCAAAGACCGGATCGATCACTCCCTTTGAAGGGGAGGCTTTTTTTACTTCACAGATAAAGCTTAGCCCCGGCTTTGCCAGCGCCGACAGGAATGTCCTGCCGTTTCCTGGTCCATGCGAAAAGGCACGTTCTTTCATCTCTTCGCAGGCGATGTCCTGTTTATCCCTATCGACCCGTTGTCTTGCGTAAGCCGCAATGGTATCCAATATGGTCATTCCTTCGTCCTCCGGTTGCGCTATATGGTATGATTTTTCGTCTCCGATACCGTTGTCCGACAGGATTCTCCCTTCGTTCCCGGTACCACCGTCCGACAGGATTCTCCCTTTATTTCCGGTCCCGCTGCCCGACAGGATTCTTCCTTTATCTCCGGTCCCGCTGTTAGATATGATTTTTTCCGCGTCTCCGGTTATGCTGTTGTGATTCCAACCTCCGGGCGGTTGCTGACTTCGATCAGCTTTTCAAGGGTTTCCATCGCCTTCCCGGAGTCGATCAGCTGTGCCGCTAAGACTGTACCCTCCTTCATGCTTTCTGCCTTGCCGCCGATATAAAGCGAAGCGCCTGCATTCAACAGAACCGCGTCACGCTTCGGCCCCTTTTCGCCGCTCAGTACAGCTCTGGTAATCCTGGCGTTATCCTCCGGCGAACCGCCCTTCAGCTCCTCCTTTGTACAACGGGTAAAGCCGAAATCCTCCGGCGTAATCACGCTGCTCCGGTACCAGCCGTCCTTGATCTCGCAGACTGTCGTCGGGGCGCTCATGGAAATTTCATCCAGCTTATCCTGGCCGTAAACCACCATTCCCCGTTTTA
>CACZQU010000360.1 GCA_902783305.1 uncultured Lachnospiraceae bacterium
CTGCTGTAATCGAATATCCCGCCAAGAGTACCTGATTCTACGAACAGACGTTCCGTAAGCCTGAACAGCTTGAGCGTATTGCACCCGAATCCCCCGTATTCCACCACCAGATAGGCTCTTCTGGCCGTCGGAGCAATAATATACATCGAACCGCCGCGGGCATTGATGATCACCATCAGAGGCTGGCCGCTGATGCCAATAAGCCATTCTCCTTCTCCGTTATACACTCTGTAAGAGGCGGCAAACTGTTCAGGTCTTCCGTCTCCGTCGAAATCATACTGATTATAAGTTCTTCCGGAAACAACCTTCACCGCACTGCTTGTCCGGGCCGGAACAGCGGCCCGAGCGTCGCAGACACCCAAGACGAGCAGGCAGGAGAAAATCACTGCCAGAAAAGATACAATCATACCGTTTACTCTTTTCATGTCCGTTACCTCCTTAAATATTTACACAGTTTTATTCCTTTTTTTCAGTATAACCGAAAAATACCGGCCTTTCAATAATTGTTTGCATCGACACAGAAGCAGACGGCTGGCCGTGTTACAATTCACGGATTAACCGTAAAGCCACGCGAGGGGAAGGTTAGACCGCGAATAGTAACTCTGCCGTATTTTCATAAAGGAAAAATCGCAATCAGTTATTGCAAAGACTGAATGGTTACGTTATATTCTTTTTGTGAAACCATCCAGATCAGAACCGTTATTGTCCGCTGCATTATGACATTTTACCATACGGGATGAAAAAGCAATCCGTCCGGCTTTGGAACAATTCACAAAAACAATTTCATTGGGTTCAGATCCTTGCAGACAAAAGACGACACGGTAAAGCCCGGCATGACTTTACCATAACGATAACAAGACAAAGGAGGCCTGTGATATGCAGATGCATCAGTTGGACAAACGAATCCGAAAAATGCTTGAGGTCCTGGAAAGCCTGTCCGTGATCCGGTCTGTTCCCGTGGAGCAGATTGAAAGCACTCCTCATGGAAAGCCGGACTGGACAGCATTCCGGAACGGATCTGTCTGGGGAGATCAGGGAGAGGAATGGGTTGATTTCCGGTTCTGCGCCATGGTTCCGGAGCAGTTCCGTGACCAGACCGTTCTCAGCATTCTCACCGGACGGGAAGATCAGTGGGAGGCAGTCAATCCTCAGTTTGTCGTATGGGTCGACGGCAGGATCGAACAGGCTTTTGATACAAAGCACCATGATCTGGTACTGTCCGACACCCCGCAAGGCGGCCGTTCTTATGAGATTCTCTTTGAAGGGTATGTCCCTTCCGTAAGAGACTTTGAAGCTCCCGCCCGTCTTCTCGTCGAGCTGAAGGATATCAACCGGGAGGTGAGCGGACTGGTCTATGACATCCGTGTCCCCTGGGAAGCTGCCTGCCTGTGTCCGGAAGGAGACCGGGACCGGGAGCTGACTTTGCGGATCCTGTCTGACGCCCTGGATCTGCTGGATCTTCGCAATCCCCAGAGTGAAGAATGTAATGCATCGGTGAAAGCGGCCAGAGCATTTTTACAGACGGAATATTATGAAAAGCGAAAGGAAATGGATGTGGAAGCTGTTGCCGACTGCATCGGCCATACCCATATCGACTGTGCCTGGCTGTGGGATCTTTATCAGACCCGGCACAAAGCCGTACGGTCCTTCGCGACAATGCTTAAGCTCATGGAGAGATATCCGGACTTTCGTTTCATGAGCAGCCAGCCTTTGCTGTACAAATATGTAAAGGAGGATCAGCCAGAGCTCTATGCCCGGATCAAGGAGGCTGTCCGGCGAGGACAGTGGAAGCCGGAGGGCGGCATGTGGGTGGAGGCTGACTGCAATCTTTCTTCCGGAGAATCTCTGGTACGCCAGTTCCTGCATGGCCAGGAATTTTTTGAAAAGGAATTCGGCAGCCGTACCCGCATCCTGTGGCTTCCCGATGTTTTCGGATATTCGGCCGCCCTGCCCCAGATCCTGAAAAAATCCGGCATTGATTATTTCATGACCTCCAAGCTAAGCTGGAGTGAGTTTAATCTCTCCCCTTATGATACGTTTCAGTGGAAGGGTATTGACGGAACCGAGGTTCTGACCCACTTCACTCCTTCCCGGGACGCCACACCCGACGAGCTTCATTCCGATCTGGCTCATTTTACCACCTACACCGCCATGCTCTCTCCCACCCAGATCAAAGGCGGATGGCAGCGTTTCCAGCAGAAAGCCGTGGACAATCATTTCATCGTTTCCTATGGCTATGGAGACGGCGGCGGCGGCTCTACAGACTGGATGATTGAAAATGCCAGGCGCATGTCCGTGCCTCTTCCGGGACTTCCTGTGGTACGTCAGTGCATGCCGGATGTTTTCTTCGAAGAGCTTGAGCAAAGAGTCTGTGACAAACCGGATCTGCCGAAATGGAGTGGTGAGCTTTATCTGGAATACCATCGCGGCACCTATACGGCCATGGCCCGCAATAAACGCTTTAACCGCAAAATGGAGCTGTCTTTACGGGACGCGGAATTTCTCAGCACTTACGCGAACCAGCTGACAGGCCTGGCCTATCCGGCAAAAGAGCTTCACGATCTGTGGGAAACCGTCCTGACATTGCAGTTCCATGATATTCTTCCGGGCTCTTCCATCAAAAAGGTTTATGATGATGCCCTGGAAATGTATACCGGCGCCCTGGAGGGAGTTGAAGCGATCCGCCAGCAGGCGCTTCGGGCACTGGCCGGCAATCTTGGAGGAGATGTCGCTGCCTTTAACACGCTTTCGTCTGAGCGGGATGACATCATCTGCTTTGAAGCTCCTGATCCGGTAACCGGCATTACGGATGAAACCGGGGAGATTTATCCGGTCCAGTCCGAAGAGGGAAAGGCACGGGCATTTGTAAAAGGGCTGCCTGCGCTTTCCGCAAAAGCTTTCTGGTTCGTGGAAGGAGGGGAAAGAGCAGCAGGAGTTCATGCAGACCGGAAGGGGTTCGAAACCCCTTTCTTTTCCGGAACCTTCGATGCCGCCATGAGGATCACCTCCCTTTATGACAAGCGCTGCAGCAGGGAACTGTGCAAGCCTGGAGAGTCCCTGAACCGCATTGTCTGCTATGAGAATCTTCCTCACAACTATGACGCCTGGGATATCAATATTTACTATGACCGCAGAAAGTGGGAGGTCACCGATGTCCGGGAAGTCACTGTGATTTCGGAAGGGCCGGTATATACCAGGCTTCGTGTTCAGTACAGCTTCAACCATTCCGAAATCCGGCAGGATATTCTGTTCTATACCGATATTCCGCGGATAGATTTTGAAACGACCGTTGACTGGAAAGAACAGCATTATATGTTGAAAGCCCATTTCCCGGTGGATATTTTCTACAATGAAGCTGCCTATGATATTCAGTACGGAAATGTCCGTAGGGCAACCCACAAAAACACCAGCTGGGATACCGCCAGGTTTGAGGTTTGTGCCCACAAATGGGCGGATGTATCCGAAGCCGGCTTCGGCTTCAGTCTGATGAACGACTGCAAGTACGGATATTCTGTCGATGAGCACAGTATTGCCCTCACACTGCTGAAATCCTCCACCTATCCGAACCCGGAAGCCGATCAGGAGATCCATCATTTCACTTACTCCATTATGCCCCATCCGGGAGACTGGAGGGAAGCGGATACTCCGCTGGCCGCTTACAGGCTGAATATCCCGGTTCTGACCGCCAGAGGCTGCGGAAGCGCATCTAAACTGCCTGCCTTCGCCAGCGTAGACCGGAAAAATGTCATTATCGAGGCCGTAAAACAGCAGCTGGATGGGGAAGACACCATTATCCGCCTCTACGAATGCCATGGGGCGCGTACGAATGTCACGATGACCCTCCATGAAGCTCCCCGGTCTGTGAAGGTGGTCAGTCTGCTGGAGGATGAATTATCTGATGCTGTCCGGGAAGACAACAAGGTCTTCTTTACGATAAAGCCTTATGAAATCATCACCTTTAAAGTATGCAGGGAGCATTAAAGGTATGTATGAAGCTTCAACGTATTTCCGTCAAGGCACCCTTCCCGCACAGGAAAGTGTGGGAGGCCGAATAGTTACCAATACTGTAACTGTTCAGTCAGGCTGAACAGTCACGCAATACTACCATATTGATCAGGAAAGGAGACACCTATGGCAGCTTCATGGTTGAAGGATGCAGTATTCTATGAAATTTACCCACAGTCCTTCAAGGACACCAATGCGGATGGAATCGGAGATTTTGACGGGATCATCGAAAAGCTGGACTATATTCTGTCCTTGGGCTGCAATGCATTATGGATCAATCCCTGTTTCGATTCCCCCTTTAAGGACGCCGGATATGACGTAAGAGATTACAAAAAAACCGCTCCCCGCTATGGCACCAACAACGATCTCTACCGCCTCTTTGGCGAAGCGCACAAACGGGGAATCCATGTCCTTCTGGATCTGGTGCCAGGGCATACGAGCGAAGAGCATGAATGGTTTCTTAAGAGCCAGAAGGACGAAAAGAACGAGTTTACCAACCGTTACATCTGGACGGATTTCTGTTTTCAGGGGACCGACGGTCTCCCCTATATCGGAGGCGAGAGCGAACGGAGCGCCACGTATATTCTGAACTTTTTCAAGTGCCAGCCGGCTCTGAATTACGGCTTCCTGCATCCCCGCGAACACTGGCAGCTGGGAACCGATCATCCGGATACCATCGCCACCGTAGA
>CACZQU010000361.1 GCA_902783305.1 uncultured Lachnospiraceae bacterium
CAGATCAGATTGAGATACAGATCTCCGTCTTCGTACTGAGAGAAGGCGGAAAATAGTTTACATAATTTATTATAGTCGTAGTGTTTCCGAACTGCACCGATAATGCTGTTCCAATACAGATCAGCAGTCCCGTCCTCCTGAAATGCTTTGAAATCCGGTATAAAAGTATAGTCCTGAGCAGCATTCCAGATCTGGTTGATGGCTCTGCGCTTCTGAAGATCCGAAGGTGCGTTCATCTGGCTTCGGACCCACACTGAGGCGATGGATATATGATCCATGACAGCCGGATGAAAGAAACAAGGGCTTGGGCAGAAAATATGGCTGTATTTCGAAAAAATTCCGGAGCGTCTGTTCGTTTTTTAAGAATTGCTTTCATATTTGCCTCGAAAAAAGCTGAGAAATCACAGGGATTATATCATAATCACAGAGGATTGGAAAGGCGAAAAACAATATCTTGCGCAAAGAATGATTGTTAAAAACTAAATATAGAAAAGTTAACATAATTTATGAACAAGTAGTGAAAAAGTACAAATTTTGCTTGACATAATTCTGAAAATGTGGTATTTTAACTATGCGATGAGGGGCGTCACCCCTCGATGTGTCGGCATCTTAACCCGTATAGCAAGGTAAATTTACTTGCGGGCCGGCCGGGGCCAGTTCCGGCAAGCTGCGCGGGCAGCGATAGCCTACAGCAATTCCCACTCTTGTTGACCAGGCTGAACACCGACGGGTGCAGCGGATGAAAAGAAGCTGCATCAGCGGATAAGAAGCGGTTTTCACTTCTTACCGCAATCGTGCAATTTTATAATTGCAATTTTTTACCCGGTTCCTTTTTTGGAACCGGGCAAATTCTTTTCTATGCTGATTGTTTTCTGATCATACAAGGTGTACGGCACGGCATGACCCGGCTCCGAAAACCTTTTCCATTTCTTTTTTATATACCGGGAAATAGTCAGACGGCATGAGACCTTGCACACAGCCGGCAAATCCACCGCCGTGAACACGCCAGGCGCCGATCCCGTCAAGCAGTTCTTTGCTCTTTTCAAGCCCGCTGGCAAGTTTGGTGTCGCCGGTGGAACTGGTAACGATATTGTTCAGAAGGATCTCGGAAGAACGTCCCGATTCATTCATCAGGCGGATGCAGGCGTTTCCATCACCGGCGACCAGGGCATCGCGGAAAGCCGGCACGCGTTCATTTTCATTGAAGAAATGCATGGCACGGCGAATCGGCCGGTTGGAGCTGTCCCAACCTTTTGCCCAAAAAGCTTCAGGATCCACGTCAGCCAGGACTCCGCAGTCAAACAAATTGGCAACATATCTCATATCGGCGGGGATACGTGCATATGAGGTATCAAGACCTGCATGGCTGCCACCGGTGTCGGTCAGCGTCAGGGTAAGTCCCATGGAGGAGAAGTCCTGGTGGATGATCTCCACCTTACGTATTTTCAGATCTGCATAGACGGTTTCACCCAGAGCACAGACCAGCTGGCTCATAAGCCCGCAGGGTTTTCCGAAATGATAGTTTTCAGCCCGCTGTCCGATCCCGGCGAGCACCCAGGGACCGATCGTTCCGTCGTTGTACAGTTCGTTCAGAATCTTCCCGATCAATACTGAGAAAGCAGCGGAAGAACTGAGCCCGGCACCAACAGGGATCGTGCTGGTAAGCGATGCTTCAAATCCGCCGATGGAAAGACCAAGATCCTGAAACGCGGCTGCAACGCCGCGGACAAGCGCGATGGGTTTTCCAAAATCGACAGGGCGGACCTGAAGCTGGCTGAGCTTCACTTCAAACGGATCGAACCCTTCGCTGCTGATATGTATGCAGGGTTCACTGATCGCTTCATACTGAGCGGTAATGCCAAGATCAATAGCTGAGGCAAGAACACGCCCCTTCTGATGATCGGTATGGTTTCCGGAGAGTTCTGTTCTGCCGGGAACAAACAGTGTGGAAGGCATAAGACTCCTTTCTCCATATGAGATGGAAGACGCAAAACGAATGAAAACTGCTGCCTGTAATTCAGATGAAATGGGAATGACACTGCGGGGATCGACTTGGGAAAGGATCAGTACGATCAATATCCCACTGAAAACTGAAAGGATTCTCTCTCGGCTTCATGAATGATCCGAATCATTTTTCGCAGGATTGGGATCGCGATGACAAGCGTAAGAAGATCGGCTATAGCCTGAATGGAGGCAACGCCATATGCTCCGAAAGCA